>NZ_CBFFRK010000076.1:0-21837 GCF_965644245.1 Erwinia sp. V71 | reverse complement strand
ATTCAGGCAACCGTCTGTGGTGTTTGCAGAGCTAAGATTGGCGGCTTAGCGTTGCACTTCGGAGTTGAATCCGCCAGGGAACGATGATGCTTTTAGTTAATGCCAGTAATCTGTATGTTGGAGGAGGGGTTCAGGTTGGTGTATCTGTTATTGAAGAATTCACCGAGGCTGGCATTGAATTCATTGCTGCAGTATCTCCTGCTGTCTTTGAGCAACTTTCATCATCCGCAAAGAAACGCTCGCAGGTGATAAAAAAAACTCCGTCTGGTCTTTTTAATTTTTCATCCAGATTGCAGATGGATCACCTCATTACGTCATTACATGTCACTGAGGTTTTTACGATTTTCGGACCAAGTTACTGGAATCCTAAAGTTAAAAACCATCTCGTTGGTTTTGCACTGCCATGGTTAATTTATGAATCCTCTTATATTTTTTCTAAACTGTCATGCAAAGAGAAGATCAAAAAAATAATTTTAAGCTTTCTTCAGCCGTTTTATTTTAAACTGAATGCGACTAGCATTGTTTGTGAGACACGAGATGTTAGTGATCGTGTAGTAAAACTGTTGAATTTTTCCCCTTCAAATGTACACACAGTATCGAACACAATATCATCAGTTTTTACTGATACGAATAAATATGACTACCAAGTCTTAAATAAACTACCATCGAAAGGAGAGGATATATGGTTGTTGACTATATCCCATGACTATCCTCACAAAAATATTGCTATTATTAAAGAGTTGCTCGAGCTGCTTCCTGAATATTATAAATTCGTGCTAACTGTGGGCAATGAATTTAAGAATAATATAGAAGAGAGACATCACAATCGTCTGATTGTATTGGGAAAAGTAAGTAGTGCAGAATGTCCTCCATTATATGAAATTTGTGATGCATTGTTTCTGCCGACCTTGCTTGAATGCTTCAGTGCATCCTATGTCGAGGCAATGTATATGGCAAAGCCTATTTTTACTTCTAACCGTGGTTTTGCTAAAACTGTGTGTGGAAATTCAGCTTACTACTTTGACCCATTGAATGCTTTTGACATAGCCAAGACTATTTTACAAGCCTATAATGAACCATTAGTGATGAAGAATATCAGTTCAGCAGGAAGGTCTATTGTCGCCAATATGCCATCAGCAGCAGAGAGAGCAAGGAAATACTTGAGTATTATATATGCCAACAAAATGTCCAAATAAAAATATCGTTTTTCTTGTTGATGATTATATTCCAGATAGTACAAAAGTTGCTGCTAAAATGATGCATGAGATGGCGGTTGAACTGGTACAAAGAAACATTAATGTTATCGTCGTAACACCATCAGAAACACTAAATAGTCAATTCCACCATGAGTTTATTGATGGTGTTGAAATTATAAGGTTCAAACTTGGCCCCATTAAAAACTGTTATTTAGCCCTTCGTGCAATAAATGAAACATTATTGCCTTTTAAAGCTTTCTTTAATACCTGGGGTTTCTTTATGAATAAAGAAATTGACTTAATAGTCAGTTATTCACCTTCGATATTTTGGGGGCGATTTACCAGGAAATTAAAAGAACGATTTTCATGCCCTGTATATTTGATTTTGCGTGATTTCTTTCCTCAGTGGATCATAGATAATGGCATGATAAAATCTAACTCTCTGGTGGCAAAGTATTTTCGCTATATCGAACGATTAAACTACCAGTCTGCTGATGTTATCGGTATCCAGTCATTGGCCAATATTGAATTTTTTAAACAATACTTCGGAAATAATTATCCGACCCGTTTGCTTTATAATTGGGCGAGTCCAGTAGTTGATGATGAAAATATTGGCTTCAAGAAGAGATTAGGTATTGAAGACAAAACCCTCTTTTTCTATGGTGGCAATATTGGTAAAGCGCAGGATATGGCTAACCTTGTCAGACTTGCGCAGAATTTGCTGCACAAACCTCAGGCTCATTTTGTTTTTCTGGGGCAGGGGGATGAGGTCGAGCTGGTTAAATATATGGCAAAAAAAAATAACATTTATAATCTCTCTTTGCTGCCACCTGTTTCTCAGCAGGAATTTAAATCTATTCTTAAAGAAGTGGATGTTGGGTTATTTTCACTTAGCCGAGATCATGAAAGTCACAACTTTCCTGGTAAAATTTTAGGCTATATGGTTAATCAAATCCCTATCCTGGGTAGTGTTAATGTTGGGAATGACTTACAATCCATCATCAAGGAATATGAGGCAGGGCTGGTGACGGTAAATGGCGAAGATGATCTGTTGCTGCAAAATGCACTTTCCTTGCTGGAAAACCCACGATTGCGTAGACAATCAGGCATTAATGCTGAACGTTTGCTGCACGCAAAATTCACGGTTTCTGCTGCCGCTGATGAAGTTTTATCCATTTTATGATGACCAAGGTTAACAATGTTCAATTCTAAAACACTACTTATCACTGGTGGCACAGGATCTTTTGGCAATGCTGTGCTGGAGCGATTTCTGGAAACGGATATTGCTGAAATTCGTATTTTTAGCCGCGATGAGAAAAAACAAGATGACATGCGGAAAAAATATAAAAACGCTAAGTTGAAATTTTACATTGGTGATGTCCGCGATTATCAGAGTATTTCTAACGCCATGCGCGGCGTTGATTTCGTTTTTCATGCTGCCGCACTGAAGCAGGTACCATCCTGTGAGTTTTACCCACTGGAAGCGGTCAAAACGAATGTTTTTGGCACCGAGAATGTTATTGAAGCTGCAATAAATCATCATGTTAAACGTGTTGTTTGCCTCAGTACTGATAAAGCGGTGTACCCTATCAATGCAATGGGCATCTCGAAAGCAATGATGGAAAAAATCATGGTGGCAAAGGCGCGAAACCTCTCTTCTTCTGATACGGTGGTTTGTGGTACGCGTTACGGCAATGTGATGGCATCCCGTGGTTCAGTGATTCCGCTGTTTGTAAACCAGATCTTTTCTGGAGAGCCGGTCAGCATTACTGATCCGGATATGACGCGTTTCATGATGAGCCTTGAAGATGCTGTGGATTTAGTGTTGCACGCTTTTGTTCATGGTCAGAATGGCGACATTTTTGTACAGAAAGCACCGGCTTCTACCGTAGAAGTATTAGCGAAGGCGATTATCGAGTTAATGAAACAGCAAGGTCATCCCGTCAATATTATCGGTACTCGCCATGGAGAGAAGCTGTATGAAACGCTGCTCACACGAGAAGAGATGCTGCATTCAGAAGACCAGGGCGACTACTACCGTATTCCTGCTGACAATCGCGATCTGAACTATGGCAAGTACTTCGACGAAGGTGATAAAAAGATCTCTGAAGTGATTGATTATAATTCCCATAATACCAGACGTCTGGATCTCGAGGGCACCAAGGCTCTGTTACTGAAATTAAAGTTTATGCAAGAGATCGTGAAAGGCAACCGCGTACATCCGGAGCATTGATGATGGTCACTGCACTTATTACTGGCGGAAACGGTTTTATTGGTAAAAATTTGCAGGTCGCACTGAAAGAACATGGCTGCCAGGTATTGCTGTTTAGCCATAAAGATGCCCCTGCATCGCTGGTGACCATGGTGAAATCGGCGGATGTTGTTTATCATCTTGCTGGTGTCAACAGACCGCTTTCTGACGATGAATTTACCGAAGGTAATACTGATTTTACTGCCCAGTTGATTGATACTATCGCTGAGCACAATCCTCAGGTTAAGCTGATTTACAGCTCATCTGCTCAGGCAGAAAAAGATAATCCATATGGGCGTAGTAAGCTGGCGGCTGAAAAAGTTATTTTCGATGCTGTTGCTTCCGCAAATTTGAATGCCTGTGTTTATCGTCTTCCCGGTGTGTTTGGTAAATGGTGTCGCCCCAACTATAATTCTGTGGTGGCAACCTTTTGCCATAATGTCATTCATAATCTTCCTCTGCGAGTTGATTCTCCTGAACATATACTGGAACTGGTCTATATTGATGACGTTATTGAGACATTCGCGCAGTATCTTAACCGTGATATTCCCACCGGACAGTTCTGCGACATTCCCGTAAAATACACTATTACATTGCAGGCATTAGCCGATAAAATTACCGCTTTCAAGCACTCGCGCGACTCTCTGGTCACGGATGCGGTGGGGCAGGGCATAACTCGTGCGTTATATGCCACCTATCTGAGTTATCTTCCAGCTGATCAGTTTGCTTACCCGATTCCTGTTTATGAGGATCCCAGAGGTCAGTTTTCTGAGCTGCTGAAAACACCTTCTCATGGTCAGTTTTCCTTTTTCACTGCTAAACCTGGCATTGTTCGCGGTGGGCATTATCACCATACCAAGAACGAGAAATTTATTGTCGTTTCCGGAAAGGCGCTTTTCCGTTTTGAACATATTATCAGCGGAGAAGTTGTGGAACTGGAAACCTGTGCTGATCATATTCAGGTCGTCGAAACTATCCCCGGCTGGGCGCATAATATTAAAAATACAGGCACAGATGATCTGATTGTGATGCTGTGGGCTAATGAGATATTTGATCGTTCTAAACCAGACACTACGGCCTGGAGCATGTAATATGGAAAAAAAATTGTGCATTCTGAGTGTTGTTGGCACTCGACCTGAAATTATTCGACTCTCTGCCGTGATGAAAAAACTCGATATTCATTGCGAACATATTATTGCCCACACAGGGCAAAATTATGATTACGAGCTGAATGAGATTTTCTTCAATGATCTGGGTGTTAAAAAACCAGATTATTTCTTACATGCCGCTGGTGATAATGCGGCGACAACCATCGGCAATATTATTATTAAAATTGATGAGTTGTTAGCCGAAGTGAAACCAGATGCCATGCTGGTGCTCGGCGATACCAACAGTTGTCTGGCTGCATTGCCAGCCAAACGGAGAAAAATTCCTGTTTTTCATATGGAAGCGGGCAATCGCTGCTTTGATCAGCGTGTGCCGGAAGAGATTAACCGGAAAATTGTCGATCATATTTCAGATGTCAATTTAACTTATTCAGACATCGCACGTGAATATCTGTTAGCGGAAGGGCTCCCTCCTGACCGCGTGATAAAAACCGGCAGTCCAATGTTTGAAGTTATTAATCAGCAATTGGACAAAATTATTTCTTCTGATGTTCTCCAGCGCCTTAATTTGCTGTCGCGAGAGTTCTTTATTGTCAGTGCGCATCGTGAAGAGAACGTTGACAGCCCGACCAATATCAAAAAACTGGCAGATATTTTGAATGCGGTGGCTGAGATGTATGATCGCCCTGTTATCGTCTCCACCCATCCGCGTACACGCAAGCGGATTGAAGAGAATAACTTAGTCTTTCATCCACATGTGCAGTTGTTAAAGCCGCTGGGTTTTATTGACTATATCAAGTTACAGCAGGAAGCGAAGGTTGTGCTTTCTGATAGCGGAACCATTACGGAAGAGTCTTCAATACTTAATTTTCCGGCGCTGAATATACGTGAAGCACATGAACGCCCGGAAGGAATGGAAGAGGCGTCGGTAATCATGACCGGGCTGAGTGTTGAGCGAGTGATGCAATCTCTGGCAATCCTGGAAAGCCAGCCAGCCGGAGAGGAGCGCCTGCTTCGCCAGGTCGCAGATTACAGCATGCCAAATGTTTCTGACAAAGTGGTGCGTATCATCCACAGCTATGTTGATTATGTTAACCGTGTTGTCTGGAAGAAGTATTAAGCTGATATGTAGATCTTCTTATTGTTCGTTCGTCTGCTTGCAGCCGTTCTCATTGATGATAAAGTTTTTTGATGAGTGCCAGCTATTTGATAAGTCGGGTTTTTTGTGTGGTTTTTCGCTCTAATGCATCCTATCACATCAATCGCTACCCTTTGCTGTTCAAGCTGAGTTAACATCACAGATACATATGAGGTAGCTGCGAAGCTACAAGTACAATCCTTAAGACAGGAGTTGGTAATGTCCAAGCAACAAATCGGCGTGGTAGGTATGGCTGTTATGGGCCGTAATCTGGCGCTCAACATTGAGAGCCGTGGCTATTCAGTCTCAATCTTTAACCGCTCACGCGAAAAGACCGATGAAGTGGTTGCCGAGAACTCAGGTAAGAATCTGGTTCCTTACTACAGCGTTGAAGAGTTTGTTGAGTCACTGGAAAAGCCACGTCGTATCCTGCTGATGGTACAGGCAGGTGAAGCGACGGATAAAACTATCGCTTCCCTGACGCCACACCTGGATAAAGGCGACATTCTGATCGATGGCGGTAACACCTTCTATAAAGATACCATCCGTCGTAACAGCGAGCTTTCTGCTCAGGGCTTCAACTTTATCGGTACCGGTGTTTCTGGTGGTGAAGAGGGCGCGCTGAAAGGTCCTTCCATCATGCCTGGTGGTCAGAAAGAAGCTTATGAGCTGGTTGCACCAATCCTTGAACAGATTGCGGCGCGTGCTGAAGGCGAAGCTTGTGTTGCTTACATTGGTCCGGACGGTGCGGGTCACTACGTGAAGATGGTGCACAACGGCATCGAGTACGGTGATATGCAGCTGATTGCTGAAGCTTACTCACTGCTGAAAAATGCCCTGAATCTGAGCAACGACGATCTGGCGAAAACCTTCAGCGAGTGGAATGAAGGTGAGCTGAGCAGCTATCTGATTGACATCACCAAAGATATCTTCACCAAGAAAGATGAAGAAGGTAAATACCTGGTTGACGTGATTCTGGATGAAGCGGCGAACAAAGGCACCGGTAAATGGACCAGCCAGAGTTCACTGGACCTCGGCGAACCACTGTCTCTGATTACTGAGTCAGTCTTTGCTCGTTACCTTTCTTCACTCAAATCTCAGCGTGTTGCAGCTTCGAAAGTACTGAGCGGCCCGGCAGTACAACCAGTGAGCGGCGACAAAGCAGAATTCGTTGAGAAAGTACGCCGTGCACTGTACCTCGGTAAGATCGTTTCTTATGCTCAGGGCTTCTCTCAGCTGAAAGCGGCATCTGACGAGAACAACTGGGATCTGAACTACGGCGAAATCGCGAAAATCTTCCGTGCTGGTTGCATCATCCGTGCTCAGTTCCTGCAGAAAATTACCGATGCTTACGCAGATAACGCGAATATCGCTAACCTGCTGCTGGCGCCATACTTCAAAAACATCGCTGATGAATACCAGCAGGCACTGCGTGATGTGGTGGCTTACGCGGTACAGAACGGTATCCCAACGCCAACCTTCTCTGCGGCGATCGCGTACTACGACAGCTACCGTTCTGCGGTGCTGCCAGCGAACCTGATTCAGGCTCAGCGCGATTACTTCGGTGCTCACACCTACAAACGTACCGACAAAGATGGCGTGTTCCACACTGAGTGGCTCGACTAACAGCATGATGCCCGCTACGGCGGGCGTTTTGCTGAGTAATAAATAACCCGGCAATAGCCGGGTTTTTTTATACGCATCAAACGACGGCTACTTATGCCGTTCCCGCAAATTCCCAATCACCGTACTCAAATCCAGCTCCTGATCCTGCAGCAGCACCAGCAGGTGATACAGCAAATCAGATGCCTCATTGGTCAGCTCATGGCGGTCATTCACCGTCGCAGCCAGTGCAGTTTCCACGCCTTCTTCACCCACTTTCTGCGCAATACGCTTGGTGCCGCTGGCATACAAGCGCGCGGTGTATGAGCTTTCCGGATCGGCGTTTTTGCGCTCCGCCAGCAGCTGTTCCAGCTGATAGAGGAAAGTCCAGTCCGGTGCCGCCGGTGAAAAACAGCTGGAGGTGCCAAGGTGGCAGGTTGGTCCAGTCGGGTCCGCCAGCACCAGCAGGGTATCGTTATCGCAATCCGGGGTGATGCTGACTACTTTCAGGAAATGGCCTGAGGTCTCGCCTTTGGTCCATAAACGCTGTTTGGTACGTGAGAAGAAGGTGACATTGCCTTCCTGTAACGTTTTATCCAGCGCTTCCTGATTCATATACCCGTGCATCAGCACTTCGCCAGAGACGCGATGCTGTACCACCACCGGCATCATACCGTCAGTTTTGACCCAATCCAGACTGGACAGTTGTTGTTGTGTTAACACGCGCGAATCTCCACACCTTTCTCAATCAGGAACGTTTTCAGTTCGCCGATATTAATAATCTGTTTGTGAAATACCGATGCCGCCAGTGCACCGTCGACATCAGCGTCGCGGAACGCTTCATGGAAGTGTTCCATGGTGCCTGCGCCGCCGGAGGCGATCAGCGGCACTTTACACACCTCACGCACTTTTTGCAGCTGCAGCAGGTCGTAGCCATTGCGTACGCCATCCTGGTTCATCATATTCAGCACGATTTCACCGGCGCCACGCTTCTGCACTTCTTTCACCCAGTCAAGGGTTTCCCACTGAGTGACACGGGTGCGGCTCTCATCACCAGTATACTGATTGACGTGATATTTGCCGGTAGCCTCGTCAAACCAGGTATCGATGCCGACGACAATGCATTGTACGCCAAAGCGATCCGCCAGGCGGGTAATCAGCTCCGGGTCGGCCAGCGCCGGTGAGTTGATTGAGATCTTGTCCGCGCCAAAAGAGAGGATCTGTGCGGCATCTTCCGCTGATTTGATGCCGCCCGCCACGCAGAAAGGAATATCGATCACTTCGGCGACGCGTGATACCCAGCTCTTATCCACTACCCGGCCGTCGGATGAGGCGGTGATATCATAAAAGACCAGCTCATCGGCCCCTTCCTGCGCATAGCGCTGCGCCAGCGGCACGATATCGCCAATGATTTCGTGGTTACGGAACTGTACGCCTTTCACGACCTGGCCGTCACGTACGTCAAGACAAGGAATTATCCGTTTTGCCAGCATGAAATAGCCTCCGTTACGGTGAATTTATCTTCAAGCAGCGCGCGACCGACAATCACGCCCTGTACACCACAACCGCGCAGGGCGGCGATATCCTCAAGCGACCCAATGCCGCCTGAAGACTGGAAGGCTATTTGCGGATAGCGCGCCGTGACTTCCTGATACAGCGCCACGTTCGAGCCGCTCAGGGTGCCATCGCGTGAGATATCCGTACACAGCACATGTTTCAGGCCAACGGGCAGGAACTGTTCAATCACTTCTTCAAGTGTGACGCCCGCCGCTTCCTGCCAGCCGCTGATTGCCACTTCTTTACGATTGTTGGCATCAATGCGTACATCCAGTGCCAGCACGATGGCGTCCGGGCTGTACTCACGGAACCACTGCTGTACTTCTTCGTGTTGCTTTACGGCCGTCGAGCCAACAACCACTCGCGTGGCTCCCGCCGCCAGCAAGGCAGCCACATCCTCTTTACTGCGAATACCACCGCCAACCTGCACCGGGACATCGACGCCCGCCAGCAGCTTTTGCAGCAGAGGGATCTGCCGTGCAGCCGGATCTTTGGCGCCGGTCAGGTCCACCAGATGCAGCACTTGTGCGCCCTGGCGCTGATAATCCTGCAGACGCGGTAGCGGATCGTTACCGTAATCGCGTTGCTGACCGTAGTCGCCCTGATGCAGACGTACCACTTTTCCCTCAATCAAATCTAATGCCGGGATAATCATTGCGGTCACATCTCCAGGAAATTCTTCAGCAGTTTCGCGCCCGCCGCGCCGGAGCGTTCAGGGTGGAACTGCACGCCAAAGAAATTGTCTTTCTGCACGGCGGCAGTAAAGGGTTCGCCGTAGTTACACTGCGCGATGGTGTATTCATTTACCGGCATGGCGTAGCTGTGGACGAAGTAGAAATAGGCACCGTCCTCAATGCCGCGGAACAGATGGTTACCCGCCTGTGGTGTCACCTGGTTCCAGCCCATATGCGGCAGTGGCAGGCCGAAATCTTTCATCAGCTCAACTGGCTTGTCGATAATACCGAGTGTCTCGATGCCGCCATTCTCGTCACTGCCGGAACCCAGCAGCTGCATACCGAGGCAAATCCCCAGCGTCGGCTGGGTACAGGCTTTAATCAAGTCGATCAGCTCGCGCTGGCGCAACTGATCCATTGCCGCCTGCGCGGTGCCGACACCGGGCAGTAACAGCTTATCGGCCTGCAGCACCACTTCGGCTTCGCGGCTGACCTGTGGCTCATAGCCCAGGCGCTGGATCGCCCACTTTACCGACGACAGGTTGGCACAGCTGGTATCAAGAATCACCACACTCATTACAGCACTCCTTTCGAACTCGGCAGGGTGTTGCCCTCGACGCGGATTGCCTGACGCAGGGTGCGGCCAAAGGCTTTAAACAGGCTTTCTACACGGTGATGGTCGTTTTTGCCTTTGGTGCGCAGATGCAGGGTGCTGGCCATGGAGTAGGAGAGTGAGCGGAAGAAATGCTCCACCATCTCCGTGCTCAGATCACCAACGCGCTGATAGCTGAATTCAGCTTTATATTCGAGGTGCGGACGGCCGGAGATATCCAGCGCGCAGCGCGCGAGGCATTCGTCCATTGGCAGCACAAAGCCGAAACGGCCGATGCCACGCTTGTCGCCCAGCGCTTTCAGCAGCGCGTCGCCCAGCGCCAGACCAGTATCTTCCACGGTGTGGTGATCGTCGATGTAGAGATCGCCTTTGACATCGATATTCATACGGAAGCCGCCGTGGGTGCAGATCTGATCCAGCATATGGTCAAAGAAGCCCACGCCGGTATTGATCTTGCTGCCACCTTCACGATCCAGCCAGACCTCAACCTGAATCTGCGTCTCTTTGGTGTTGCGGTTCACCTTCGCGTAGCGATCGCGTTTGGTCAGTTGTTCGCTGATCTGCTGCCAGTTGAGTCCGTCTTTACCGTAGCGCAGGCCGGTTATGCCCATGTTGGTTGCCAGCTCAATATCGGTGGCACGGTCGCCAATCACATAGCTGTTGGCACTATCCAGCACGCCATCCGCCAGCCAGGCTTCCACCATCTGCACTTTTGGCTTACGGCAGTCACAGTTATCTTCCGGCTTGTGCGGGCAAATCAGGATATCGTCGAACTTCACGCCCTGTGAACTGAGGATTTGCATCATCAAATTGTGCGGGCCATCGAAATCCGCCTGCGGGAAGCTGCTGGTGCCAAGGCCGTCCTGATTGGTGATCATCACCAGCTGGTAACCGGCACTTTGCAGTGCCAGCAGGGCAGGGATCACGTCCGGCTCGAACGCCAGTTTGTCCATGCGGTCCACCTGAAAATCTTGCGGTGGTTCAGAAATAATGGTGCCGTCGCGGTCAATAAATAGCGTTTTCTGGCTCATGCTTGCTCCCTGGAGGCGCTGCCGGGTAAAGATTTCAGTGCGGCGATGGTGCGCTCGCACTCTTCGCGGGTGCCAATCGAGATGCGCAGGCATCCGGCAAGGCCCGGTTGTTTATTCTGGTCACGCAGGATAATGCCTTGATCCCAGAGCGTTTTAAAGACCTGACTGGATGCGGTAAAGCGCGCCAGCACATAATTGGTCTCACTGGCGAACACCTGTTCAACACAATCACAGGTTTTCAGTGCGTCGATCAGCCATTCGCGGGTGGCGATCAGCTGTGCCACATGCTCACGCATCAGGGTGATCCCCTGGTCGCTGAGCGCCTGAGCCGCGATATCGGCGACCGGCGTGGAGAGCGGGTAAGGTGCGATCACTTTCATCAGCAGGTCGATAACCGGCTTGTTCGCCAGGGTAAAACCACAGCGCAGACCCGCCAGCGCAAAGGCTTTTGACAGCGTGCGCAGCACCACCAGGTGTGGATAATCCTGCAGCCAGCCAGCCAGTGTCGCGTCAGGGCAGAACTCGATATAGGCTTCGTCGGCGATCACCAGTGCTTTACCGCGCGTCATCTCCAGCAGCTGGCGCAGATCGGCCGGGTTAATCGGGTTGCCGGTCGGGTTGTTCGGGCTGCAGACATAAACCAGTTTTACGCCGTCCAGCTGTTCGCTGATGGCAGGCAGGTTCAGCTGCCAGCCATCCAGCGCCTGAACGGTGCGGTATTCGATGCCAATGGTTTCTGCACTGACGCTGTACATACCGTAAGTCGGCGGGCAGAACAGCACCGCATCTTTACCTGGCTCGCAGAACGCGCGCATCAGCAGCTCAATGCCTTCATCGGCACCACGGCTGACCAGCACCTGCTCGGGCTGCAGACCGGCATAAGCGGCATAGCGGCTAATCACCAGCGCAGGCTGACATTCCGGATAACGATTAAGCGTCAGCTGTGACAAATCAAACGGCACTGCCAGCGGGTATTCATTGGCATTCAGCCAGACATCACCGTTACCACCGAGGCGACGGGCAGACTGGTAAGGCGTCAGGGCACGGACATTGGCGCGCGCCAGGTTCTCAATGGTGTTACTCATGCTTTCTCCCGCAGCGCGGCAACGCGCAGTGTCACGGCATTCTTGTGAGCCGCCAGTTGTTCAGCCGCCGCCAGTGTTTCAATGGTGGACGCCAGATTGCTGAAGCCCTGTGGCGTTAATTCCTGCACCGTCATACGTTTCTGGAAATCAGCCAGCCCGAGGCTGGAGCAGGTGGCGGTATAACCATAGGTCGGCAGCACGTGGTTGGTGCCGGAGGCGTAATCACCTGCGGATTCCGGCGACCAGTCACCCAGGAACACCGAACCGGCGCTGGTGATACTGTCGACCAGCGAACGAGCCTCACGCGTCTGGATAATCAGGTGCTCAGGTCCGTAGCGGTTGGAGATTTCCACACACTGCGCTAGGTCGCGCGCCACAATCAGACGACTGCTTTCCAGCGCCTTACGCGCGGTTTCGGCGCGTGGCAGGTCAGCCAGCTGCTGTTCGACAGCCTGCGCAACCTGTTCAGCGATGTCGCGTGATGGCGTCAGCAGAATCACCTGTGAATCCGGGCCGTGCTCGGCCTGCGACAGCAGATCGGCGGCAACGAACGCCGGGGTCGCGCCTTCATCGGCAATCACCAGCACTTCAGACGGACCGGCTGGCATATCAATTGCCGCGCCATCGAGACGCTGGCTGACCTGACGCTTGGCTTCGGTGACATACGCATTGCCCGGGCCAAAGATTTTGTCCACTTTTGGTACGGATTCCGTACCCAGTGCCAGTGCGGCAATCGCCTGCGCGCCACCGACCTGGAACACTTCCTGCACGCCACACAGCTGCGCGGCATAGAGAATTTCATCGGCAATCGGCGGTGGAGAGCAGAGCACCACCCGCGGACAACCGGCGATACGCGCTGGAGTCGCCAGCATTAACACGGTAGAAAACAGCGGCGCGGAACCCCCGGGAATGTACAGGCCTACCGAGGCCACCGGACGGGTGATCTGCTGACAGCGCACGCCAGGCTGGGTTTCGATATCCACTGCTGCCAGCTGCTGAGCGCGGTGGAAGGTATTGATATTCGCCACTGCGACGGCCATTGCCTGTTTAATCTCATCACCAAGGCGGGCGCTGGCGGCGGCAATCTGCTCTGCGCTGACGCGCAACGCGTCAACCTGGGTTTTATCAAAGGTGGCGTTGTAATAGCGCAGCGCCTCGTCACCTTCTGCTTTTACTTTCTGCAGAATGCCGCTCACGGTATCGCTGATGACGGCCGAGGCGGAGATTGCCGGGCGCATCAGCAGCTGTTGCTGCTGTTCGTCGCTGCAGCTCTGCCAGTCAATAATGGTGTTAAATGCGCTCATCGCCTTACTCCATCATTTTTTCAATTGGCAGTACCAGAATCGAGCTGGCACCCAGCGCTTTCAGTTTTTCCATGGTTTCCCAGAACAGGGTTTCGCTGCTGACCATGTGCATCGCCAGACGGCTCTGGTCACCGGCCAGTGGCAGAATGGTCGGGCGCTCAGCACCTGGCAGCAGGGCAATCACCTCTTCCAGACGTTCGCTTGGCGCGTGCAGCATGATGTATTTCGACTCACGCGCTTTAATTACGCCCTGAATACGTGTCATCAGCTTGTCGATCAGTTCCTGCTTGGCGCCAGGAATTTCGCCATCGCGCTGGATCAGGCAGGCTTTCGAGCGGTAAATCACTTCCACTTCACGCAGGCCGTTAGCTTCCAGCGTCGCACCGGTGGAGACCAGATCACAGATGGCATCGGCCAGACCGGCACGCGGTGCAACTTCCACGGAACCGTTCAGCAGGCAGGATTTGAAATTCACGCCCTGTTTATCGAGATATTTCTTCAGCAGGTGAGGATAAGAGGTGGCGACACGGCTGTTCTGCAGGCACTGCGGACCGGTGTATTCGACATCAACCGGCATTGCCAGCGACAGGCGGCAGCCACCGAAATCGAGGCGACGCAGAGTGAAGTAACGCGGGTCTTCGCCCTGTGCGCGGCGGGTCAGCAGCTCTTCTTCCAGCACGTTTTCGCCGATAATGCCGAGGTCAACCACACCGTCCATCACCAGGCCAGGAATATCGTCATCACGCACACGCAGAATATCGATTGGCATGTTTTCGGCGAAGGCGATCAGGCGTTGCTGCTGTAAGTTAATTTTAATGCCGCAGCGCGCCAGCAGTTCGCGTGAATCATCACTTAAACGGCCTGATTTCTGCATAGCTATGCGTAAACGGGTATTATCTAACATCGGTCCTGTCCTCTTTTTCTGCTCTTGTCTGCTGTTTGCAATTGAATTCTGATGCTGCGTAAAGTCCAAAAAAAAGCCCCCGGAAGATGATCTTCCGGGGGCTCTCTTGCGCTCTGCACCACTGGAAGATCCTGAACGTCTCCCAGCACACATCGCCTGAAAGACTAGTCAGGGTGATGGTGATGATGGTGGTTGAACTGAACGCGTGTCATAAAAATTCCGTATGAATGTGTATTCATTTAAGTTGTAAATAACCTAACCAGAATAATAGCGGATGGCAACCCTTTTTTTCGCGCTGGTAAAGATTCTCCTGTACGGCGAAGATTGTCAGCCTGAAAACAGTGGCGTACCTTGATTATCTGAGCGCAAAACAGGGGAGTTGCAGCATGAAGAAAGTGGCGATCGTTGGACTGGGCTGGCTGGGGATGCCGTTAGCCATGGCGCTGGCGAGTCGGGGCTGGCAGGTCAGCGGCAGTAAAACCACACCGGATGGCGTCGAGGCGGCACGCATGTGTGGTATTGCCGGTTATCAGCTGGAGTTAACCCCTGATTTGGTCTGCGATGCTGACGACCTGGAAGCGTTACTGAATGTTGATGCACTGGTGGTGACGCTGCCCGCCAGTCGCACGGCAGCAGGAGGCGAACACTATGTGCAGGCCGTGCAGCAAATCGTTGACAGCGCGCTGGCGTACAGTGTGCCGCGCATTGTCTTTACCAGTTCGACCTCGGTGTATGGCAAAAACAGCGGGGTGATGAAAGAGAACAGCCCATTGCAGCCAGACACGGTGGCGGGTCGCACGCTGGTGGAACTGGAAAACTGGCTGCACAATCTGCCGGGCGCGGCCGTAGATATCGTGCGTCTGGCCGGGCTGGTGGGGCCAGGGCGTCATCCGGGGCGCTTCCTCGCCGGGAAAACGGATGTCGCCGATGGCGGTCATGGCGTGAATCTGGTGCATCTGGATGATGTGGTGGAGGCGATCGTACTGCTGTTGCAGACCCCTAAAGGCGGTCATCTGTATAACCTCTGTGCGCCAGCGCATCCGCCACGCAACCAGTTTTATCCGGCGGTCGCGCGGCAGCTGGGTCTGACGCCGCCCGTGTTCCTGGCTGAGGGCAATGCGGCGGCTGGCAAGTTGATCGATGGCAACAAGATCTGCAACGAATTGGGTTTCGAATACAGCTGGCCCGATCCGAACAAGATGCCGCTGGGCTAAACCCCCAGCCGGTCGCGCAGGGCATACCACGCTGCGCCCATGGCGGTCAGTGGCACTTTAAAGCGACGGCCGCCAGGAAACGGCAGGTGCGGCAGGCTGGCGAAAACGTCAAAGCGTTCGGCGTCGCCGCGCAGGGTTTCGGCAATCAGTTTGCCCGCCAGATGGGTGCAGGTGACGCCGTGGCCGCTGTCCCCCTGCATGTAATAGACATTATTCTCCAGACGACCAAACTGCGGCATCCGCGACAGCGTCAGCAGGAAGTTGCCGCTCCAGTGGTGGTTGAAACGGATATTGCCGATTTGCGGGAAGGTTTTACGCAGTTTGGGCCGGACCAGCGCGTCGATATCGGCCGGATCGCGTGCGCCATAAATCACACCGCCGCCGTACAGCAGGCGGTTATCGGCGGTGAGGCGGAAATAGTCGAGCAGATAGTTGCAGTCTTCCACGCAGCGATTATTCGGCAGCAGCGACAGCGCGGCATCGGCGCTGAGCGGTTCGGTGGTAATCACCTGTGAACCACAGGGCATACTTTTCGCCGCTAAGCGCGGTTCCAGTTGCGGCGCTAAATAGGCGTTACCGGCGAAGATCACATACTGCGCCCGGACCTCGCCCTGCGCGGTTTTCACCACATTTGGCGTGCCATAGATCACCGCGCTGACCGCCGAGTGTTCATAGATACGTCCGCCATGGCGACGTATCGCCTCGGCTTCACCCAGCGCCAGATTCAGCGGATGCAGATGACCACCGCGCTCATCGAGCAGGCCACCGACATAGCGCCCGGTCGCCACTTCGCGCTGGATGCCCGCTTCGTCCAGCAGGGTGAGCTGTGTATTGCCATAGCTCTGCCACAGCGCTTTCTGGCGGCGCAGATGCCCCATCTGGCGGGCATTGAGCGCGGCAAAAATCCCGCCAGGACGGTAGTCACAGGCGATGGCATAGCGGTCGATGCGATCACGAATAATATCGGCACCTTCAAACATCATACTGCCCAGCATCCGCGCGACATCCGTGCCGTACCGTTGCTGAATCACGTCAATATCGCGACTGTATGAGTTCACCACTTGGCCGCCATTGCGCCCGCTGGCGCCGAAGCCAACGCGAGCCGCTTCCAGCACCACCACATCGTAGCCCGCTTCCGTGAGAAACAGCGCGGATGACAGGCCGGTAAACCCGGCGCCGATAATACACACATCGCACTGGATGCTCTCCTGCAACGCTGGCCACGCATCATGCGGGTTGGCTGTTGCAGCGTAATAACTTTCCACATGGTTCATACAACCTCCCTGGCGCAGCGTGCGACAATAGCGGTTTAAAACGTTGCCGGCGTGTGGGCGCTGACAATGCGGCAACGTGTGGTCGAATTATTGGTAAAGCTGTGCGGGTGACTGGTGTCGATCACATAACTTTCGCCCGCCTGCAGCTGCCAGCTCTGGCCGTTGACGGTGAGCAGGATTTCGCCTTCCAGCAGCGTGCCTGTCTCTTCTCCCGGGTGACGGATTTTGTCGCCCGTGGTGGCGCCAGGTTCATAGGTTTCCAGCAGCATTGCCAGCGTGCGTCCGGCACTGCCATTATGGATCAGCTTCAGTGAGACGCCCTGACCACCGATATCGATCAGCTCATCCGCGCCGATCACCACTTTCGGTTCCTGACTGGCGGCAGGCTCGGAGAAAAACTCTGACAGCGACAGGCCATAGACTTTTAATAACTTTTGCAGGGTGCTGACGGCCGGACTGACCTTGTCCTGTTCAATGGTGCTGATGGCGCTGTGTGTTAGACCGGAAAGCTCCGCGACGCGCCGCTGCGACAATCCTAACTGCTGGCGGATTTGCGCCAGACGCCGTCCTGGCGCCAGCGTGGTTTCGTTCATAGCCTTGTTTCCTGTTGGTAATGTTGGCAGGCGTGAATAAAACGGGAAAAAATGCGTTGTGACAGTCCGGCTTCCTCGTCATGCCATTCCGGGTGCCACTGCACGGCGAGGGCGAAGGGGTGCTCTGTGAGGCTGACTGCCTCAGCCAGGCCATCGGCGGCACGCGCCTCGACCCGCAGCAGCGGACCGGGATCGCGGATACCCTGCTGATGCAGTGAATTGACCTGAAAGGTGGTGCGATCGCGGGTGATACTGGCCAGCAGCCCGCCCGGTTCCACCCACACGGCATGCGCAGAAGCATACTGTTGCGCCAGCGGCAGTGAGCTGTCTTCACGGTGATCCTGTAAATCTGGCTGCAGATGCAGCTGGCGGTGCAGTGATCCCCCCGTCGCGACGACCAGTTCCTGCAGCCCGCGGCAGATCGCCAGCAGCGGCATGTTGCGCGCGATAATCTGCCTGATCAGGGTAAAGGCAAGGCGATCGCGGCCGGGATCGGCATCCGCTTCTGTGCCGGACTCGCCGTAATGGTGGGGTTCGATATTGCTGGGGCTGCCGGTCAGCAGAATCCCCTGCAGAGCGTTTAGCGCGCTATCCAGCACTCCGGGCTGCGCCAGCAAATCGTGCGGCAGGGCAAGCGGCACGCCACCGGCGGTTATCACGGGCGTCAGGTATTTGTTGTGCACCATCTGCGTGGGATGGCCATCGCGGTTTATCTGGCACATCACTACGCCAATCAACGGCTTGTCAAAAATAATGCCCATCTCAACCTCGCGACGCTGGTAAAAATATCAACCGTCAGGGCGTTCATGGCGGGAAACTGTGCAATATATTGTCAATCTAGCAATCGATTGTTCATTATTCAAACTGGCTGGTAACATTTGCACACTTTTTGTGTTGCGGCTATTTTTGAAGAGTGGCCGTTATTTTGAGCATCTCGTACAACCGATAATTCTGGTCAATGGCGGGTGAAATCATGACAAATCTGGTGGAAGTGGAAGACTTCACGCGACACAGTGAAGAGCAGCGAACCAGCGCGTTCCAGCATGAGATTAACACTTATCTGGAACGCCATCCTGAAACGCAGTATGTCGATATTCTTCTCAACGATCTCAATGGTGTTTTTCGCGGTAAACGCATCCCGTTTGCGAATCTGGTCAAAATCGAAAAAGGCTGTTATTTCCCGGCGTCGGTCTTCGCGATGGATATTCTCGGTAATACCGTGGAAGCGGCGGGGCTGGGTCAGGCGCTCGGCGAACCGGATAATATCTGTGTCCCCGTGGCTGGCACCTTAACGCCCTCAGCCAGTGACCCTGAACACCTGGCGCAGGTACTGCTCACCATGCGCAATCAAGATGGCACTCCCTTTGACGTTGAACCCCGAAACGTACTGAATCACCTCTGGCAGCAGTTGCGTAACCGAGATCTGTTTCCGGTGGTAGCGGTAGAGCTGGAGTTCTATCTGGTGGATAAACAGCGCGATGCGGAAGGCTATATCCAGCCGCCGTGCGCGCCAGGCAGTGACGAACGCCATCTGCAAAGTCAGGTCTATTCGGTCGATAATCTCGACCATTTCGCTGCGGTTCTCAGCGATATCGACACGCTGGCGCAGTGTCAGGGCATCCCGGCTGACGGGGCGCTGGCGGAAGCCTCTCCGGGGCAGTTTGAAATTAACCTGCACCATACCCGTCAGGTGCTGACCGCCTGCGATCACGCGGTACAGCTGAAACGGCTGGTGCGCCAGGTGGCGGAAAATCACCAGATGAACGCCACCTTTATGGCGAAACCTTATGAGGAGTATGCGGGCAGTGGTATGCATGTGCATATCAGTATGCTCGATGCCGCCGGACATAATGCGTTGATTAGCGATGATGGCAGTGATTCTCCGCTGCTGAAACGTACGCTGGCCGGGATGATCGATTTACTGCCTGCCTCCATGGCGCTGCTGGCGCCAAACGTGAATGCCTATCGCCGCTTTTTACCCGATGTCTTTGTGCCGCTGCAGGCCAGCTGGGGGCACAATAATCGCACTGTCGCGCTGCGTATTCCCTGCGCGGAAAGCGAGAATCATCGCGTGGAGTACCGTGTCGCGGGCGCTGACGCCAATCCTTATCTGGTGATGGCGGCGATTCTGGCTGGCATCCTGCACGGTCTCGACAATGCGCTGCCATTACCGCCTGCGGTACAGGGCAATGGTAATGAGGCGCCGGGCAATCCACTGCCGATCCGTCAGAGTGATGCGCTGTATGAGTTTGAGCGCAGCGAAGCATTAGCCCGCTTACTGGGTGAGCGTTTTGCCTTCGTCTGGCACCGCTGTAAACATCATGAACTTATGCTGTTTGAGCGACTGGTGACCGCCACCGAAATTGACTGGATGTTAAAGAATGCCTGATGGATAAAAGCTGAGCTTTCGGCAAAAAAAGTTGTTTCCTGGTGCCCAGGACGCTTGTTTCCCTACCTCAGCTGATGCAGAATATGTGCCTGTAAAAAGAGTGAAATAACCGACGTTAATAGCGTTGGTTATTTTTTTTTGCATCAACCACACATACTTTACAGAGGCCGGACCTGGTGCCGGATAGATAGTCGCTTAAAACACGCATACCGTGTCTTGTTGAGGAAAAAAAATGGAACAACAATCGCGCGCGCAGCTGAAAAAAACGCTGACGCTGATGCCGGTGGTGATGATAGGTCTGGCGTATATGCAGCCGATGACCCTGTTTGATACCTTTGGCATTGTTTCGGGTCTGACCGATGGCCATGTGGCCACCGCTTATGCTTTTGCGCTGATTGCGATTCTGTTTACCGCGTTAAGTTACGGTAAGCTGGTGCGTCGCTTCCCTTCCGCTGGTTCTGCTTATACCTATGCCCAGAAAGCCATTAGCCCGCATGTCGGCTTTATGGTGGGCTGGTCATCGCTGCTCGATTACCTGTTTATGCCGATGATCAACATTTTGCTGGCTAAAATCTATTTTGAAGCGCTGGTGCCGGAGATCCCGTCATGGGTGTTCGTGGTGCTGCTGGTGGGCTTTATGACGCTCTCCAACCTGCGTGGCATCAAGACGGTCGCTAACTTTAACAGCGTGATCGTGGTGCTGCAGGTCGCGGTGATGATCGCGATTATGGCGATGGTGGTGTATGGCGTGATGCACGGCGAAGGTGCCGGCACCCTGGTCAGCAGCCGTCCGTTCTGGTCTGAGAACGCGCATGTGGTGCCAATGATCACCGGGGCAACCATCCTCTGCTTCTCGTTCCTCGGTTTTGATGGCATCAGTTCACTGTCAGAAGAGACCAAAGATGCGGGCCGCGTGATCCCGAAAGCGATTTTCCTGACTGCGCTGTTTGGTGGCGTGATCTTTATTGTCGTGTCCTACTTCCTGCAGCTCTATTTCCCGGATATCAGCCGCTTTAAAGATCCGGATGCGTCTCAGCCGGAAATTATGCTGTATGTGGCAGGTAAAGCCTTCCAGTTCGGTATCCTGATTTTCTCCTGTGTTACCGTACTGGCATCCGGTATGGCGGCACATGCGGGCGTGTCACGTCTGATGTATGTGATGGGTCGTGACGGTGTATTCCCGGTGCGCTTCTTTGGCTACATTCATCCCAAATGGCGCACTCCGGCACTGAACGTGCTGCTGGTCGGTGTGATTGCACTGTCGGCCATCACTTTTGATCTGGTGACGGCAACCGCGCTGATTAACTTTGGTGCGCTGGTGGCGTTTACCTTCGTTAACCTGTCCGTTATTTCGCAGTTCTGGATCCGCGAGAAGCGCAATAAGACACTGAAGGATAACCTGAACTACCTGGTACTGCCGGTGCTGGGCGCGCTGACCGTTGGCGCACTGTGGGTTAACCTGGAAGAGAGTTCGATGATCCTCGGCCTGGTATGGGGCGCAATTGGCCTGCTGTACCTGGCGTTTGTCACCCGCAGCTTCCGTAATCCGGTGCCGCAGTGCAGTGAAGACCTGCTGTAAGCAGAACATCTGAAGCACTGATACACCAACAAAAAAAGCCCATAGCAATATGGGCTTTTTTTACGTCCCGGCTAAAGCATCAGCGCGAATACATTTTCTCCTCTCCAGTCTGACATTGCCTATTTTTCGGCGTAGCCGTCCGTTGCCCTTCTTTATATCGTCTGATATCTGCCTGTTGTCATCATTCTCTCTGCTAACGAATAAAGCGAATTTGACAATAATTTCGTCAATATTGGCTGAGCAGGCGCACTTAGGGAAGGTGCGATTTAATCGGTGGGGTTCAGTGGAGTCCTTAGCTGTATTAGCCTTACCTTAGCTGAGCTGTAT
>NZ_CBFFRK010000075.1:0-22020 GCF_965644245.1 Erwinia sp. V71 | reverse complement strand
ACGGGTTCTTATGCCTTAGTTGTAAGTGTCTACCATGTCCCCGAACAAGTGTTCACTGTGTCCCCGGACCGTACAGAGGTGGGGGAGGGGATCGGTTCAGTGATGGGCGCGAGAGGCTTTTACTGGAAACCACCCTGTACCGTTGTTTGCGCCTGGCTGAGTGCCGGTGCTTTCGCCGCCAGATTACTCATAATGGTGTTGTACTGCGTGGCCTGGTCGCGCGTTGCGAACTGCACGCCATTATTGTTAAACGTCACCGCAGCCCCCTGCTGCTGCAGATAGTCGCCTGCCTGCAGCACATCCTGGCTGAGCGACTGCAGCGCCGGTAACAGCGGTGTCAGCGAGCCAGCGGGTTGCGTCACCACTTTGTTATACACGGCGTCATAAACCTGCTTTAAATCATCCGGCTGCTTCAGGGCGGCTTTGCTGCTGTCTGCCTGGCTTTTGGCGCTCTGGATCTGCTGGCTCAGCACATTCAGTGAACCACTGGCCTGACGCAGTGCGTCGCGGCGTGTCAGGTAATCCTGCGGGACACGAATCGCCGTCAGCTGATCCGCGACCGGCTTCAGACCGTCGTCCACGGCTTTATTCACCTGCTGTGAGAAGCCATAAATAATGGCGTAGTCGCCGACATAGTTACCCAGTTTCTGTTTCTGGTCTTCGCTCAGGGCAGGCAGATGCTCACCACTGCGCATCACCGTGTTCTGCAGAAAGTCGATAAAAGCTTTGCGCTGCTCCGGCTCTTTGTCGCCGCAGGCAGTCAGTAACAGGGCGAGCAATACCGCCGCCAGCGGCGCCCATACGCGCGAGATTCCAGTCGCCATCGATAAACTCCTGTTCTTGTTGACGTTATCTTTTTGATAACGTGGTGCAAATGGCTGTGATCAAGTGCCTAAAGGATAGTCCAATGTGTCGGTGCTGAATACCTTTAATTCGGCTTTGGCTGGGGTTTTGTGCGGGTTAACCTGTGAGATAAACGGCAGAAACGGTCGTCCGGGTGAATGAAATTCGGGGGCATTGCGCCCCCGGTATCGCGGTTAAAACACCACCGCCTGCCCATCCTTGCGGCTTTCGGTGGCGGCGATATAGAAGCCCTGCGGGTCACGCAGAATCACCTGTGCGCCACCAAAGTTATGGCTCTGCAACGGGTCTTCCACCACAATCTTGTGCCCCATCGCACGCAGTGCCGCCAGGGTATTGCGATCCATGGTGGCTTCCACGCTCACTTCCCGGCCCGCCACCACCCGCCAGCGTGGGGCATCAATCGCCGCCTGTGGATTCTGCTTATGCAGCATGATACGCAGCGCCAGTTGCAGATGCCCCTGTGCCTGCATCGGGCCACCCATCAGACCAAATGACATCAGTGGCTGGCCGTCGCTGTCCAGCGCAAAAGCCGGGATGATGGTATGCAGCGGGCGCTTACCACCTGCCACCACATTCGGATGCTGCGGGTCGAGAGAGAATCCCGCGCCACGGTTTTGCAGGCTGATGCCGGTGCCAGGCACCACGACGCCGGAGCCAAAGCCCATATAGTTGGACTGAATAAAGGAGACCATCATGCCGCTGGCATCCGCCGTCGACAGATACACCGTGCCGCTTTTGGTCGGCGCACCAAAGGTAAAATCACCCGCCTGATTCGGGTCAACCAGCGCCGCACGGCTTTGCAGATAGTCCTGGCTCAGCAACCGTTCTGCCGGGAATTCCAGATGGTCCTGATCGGCGACATAGCGATCAAGGTCAGCCAGCGCCAGCTTCATCGCTTCAATGGACAGATGCAGCCATGCCACGGAATCGGGCTGATGACGGCTGATGTCCAGCTGTTCCAGAATCCCCAGCGCGATCAGCGTGGCGATCCCCTGGCCGTTAGGTGGCAGCTCATACACTTCACCACCGGCAAACGGTTGTGACAGCAGGTCAACCCAGTCGGCGCGATGGTTACGCAGATCATCGAGCGTTAATGCCGCGTCATGTTCGCGGGCAAAGGCGACCATTTTTTCCGCCAGTTCACCACGATAGAACGCGTCGCCATTGCTGGCGGCGATTTTTTCCAGCGTGTCTGCCTGCTGCGGATTACGGAACAGCTCGCCAGTACGCGGTGGACGCCCGTCCGGGGCAAAGCAGGCGCTGAAACCAGGCTGATCGCGCAGCTTGTCATAACCGCGCTGCCACAGCTGACCAATGAGTGGCGACACCGGAAAACCGTTACGTGCATAGTCGATCGCTGGCTGCGCCAGCGTGGTCAGTGGCAGACTGCCAAACTTTTCTGCCAGCCCGACCCAGGCGGAGACCGCGCCAGGCACCGTGACGGCATCCCAGCCGATCTGCGGCATGGCCGTGAGATGGGCGAATTTCTCCCGGTTCCAGGCGGCAGGTGCACGCCCGGAGGCATTCAGGCCATGCAGCTGTTTGCCATCCCAGACGATGGCAAAGGCATCACTGCCAAGACCGTTGCCGGTGGGTTCCAGCACGGTTAGCGCCATGGCGGTGGCAATCGCCGCATCCACGGCGTTGCCGCCCTGCTGCAGCATGCGTAATCCTGCCTGCGCGGCCAGCGGCTGCGAGGTGGCTACTGCATTCTTCCCCATCATCGGCGCACGCCAGGAGGGGTAACCGAGGTTAAAATCAATGTCTCCACTCATCGCTATTCCTTAATTGTCAGTCATTGCGCGGGTCAAGGGCGTCGCGCAGTCCATCACCCAGCAGATTGAAGCCCTGCACGGTGAGAAAAATGGCTATACCGGGGAAAATCGACATCCACGGTGCCTGTTCCAGGTAACCTTTGGCGGTGTTAAGCATCGCGCCCCATGAAGGATCGGGCGGCTGCTGGCCGAGGCCAAGAAATGACAGGCTGGCTTCGGTGATAATGGCTGACGCGATCGCCAGCGTCGCCTGCACCAGAATCGGTGACATAACGTTTGGCAGCACATAGCGCCAGACAATCCAGCGGTCAGGCAAGCCGATGGCGCGGGCGCCATCGATATACTCTTCATGGCGGATAGCAATGACCTGGCCGCGGGTTAAGCGGGCAAAAATCGGCATGGCGGATAAGCCGATGGCGATCATCGCATTCCCGAGGCTCGGGCCGAGAAACGCGCCCAGCGCAATCGCCAGAATTAAGAACGGGCAGGCCAGCAGCGCTTCGATAAAGCGGGAAATGACGCCGTCCCAGATACCTTGCCAGTAACCGGCGATCAGGCCAAGCGGCACGCCGATCAGAATGGCTATCAGCACCGAGATACAGCCCGCCAGCAGCGAGGTGCGTGCGCCCCAGATCATGCGCGACAGTATGTCACGCCCGAGTTCATCGGTGCCGAGCCAGTACAGCTCTGACGGCGGCTTGCGCACCGCCAGAAAGTTGGCTTTGATCGGATCGTACGGCGCCAGCCACGGTGCGAGCAGCGCCAGCGCAACAAACAGCGCCACAATCACTGCGCCGAGCATCGCGCTTTTATTACCTAGAAACTTAGCCCATACCCGGTTACCGGGTTTGAGCACGGGTGCGCCCGCCGTCAGAACGTCACTCATGATTAGCCTCGCATTTTCGGGTTGATCAGCATGTAGAGCACATCAGCCAGCAGGTTCAGCAGTAAAAAGCCGATTGCCACCACCAGTACCACGCCCTGCACCACGGCGTAATCACGGTTAAACACCGCATCGACAATCATCTTGCCGAAACCGGGCAGGGTGAACACCTGCTCGGTGAGTACCGCGCCGCCCAGTAACTCGCCAAAGAGCAGCGTGGTCAGGGTAATCACCGGCACCAGCGCGTTGCGGAAAGCATGCTTCAGGATCACCCGGCGTGGCAGCAGGCCTTTGGCGCGTGCGGTACGGATATAATCCGCTTTCAGCACCGCGATCATTGAGGCGCGGGTATGGCGCATCAGCGTTGCCGCCAGCCCGGTGCCCAGCACCAGTGCCGGCAGCAGCAGGGTTTTCAGATTCTGCGAGATGCTTTCGCTCAGTGGCACATAACCGGAGGCGGGTAACCATTGCAGATGCACCGAAAACAGCAAAATCAGCAGGATACCCAGCCAGAAGTGCGGCACAGAAATCCCCGACAGCGCGACAAAGTTGGTGGTGTGATCGACCCAGCTGTCTTTACGCACTGCGGCGATAATGCCCATGCTGATACCGATCAGCAGCGCCACCAGCATCGCCAGCAATGACAGTTCCAGCGTCACTGGCAGCTTACTGGCAATCAGCTGCGTCACCGGCTCTTTGGTGCGCAGAGAGACACCCAAATCCCCGCGTAACGCGTTGCTAATCCAGTAAAAATATTGCACCGGCAACGGGTCATTCAGGTGGTACTCTTCGCGCAGCTGAGCAATCACTGCCGGATCACGCTCTTCACCGGCCATCGCCACCACCGGATCACCCGGCAGCAGCTTTTGCAGTGAAAACACCATAATGCTGACCAGCAACAGCGTCGGGATGGCTAGCAGCAGGCGCTTACAGATTAGTTCGATCATCAGCCTCTCTCCGCCGCCGCTCAGGGCGCCATTTTCACTCCGGCAAGACGCACCAGGCCGTCCGGCCAGGCTTTAAAGCCTTCCAGTTTTTTGCTCATGCCAAAAATACGTGGTTCGAAATAGAGATAAGCAATTGGCATATCGCTTTGCAGCTGCGCCACCACTTTGTCGTACAGCGCCTGACGGGCGGCCGGGTCGTTGGTCTGACGTGCGGCGGTCAGCCATTCATCCACCTGCGGGTTACTGTAGTGCCCGTCGTTGAGGGTGCCTTTGCTGTTGATAAATGAGTAGATACTGCCATCCGGGTCCGGGCGACCCGACCAGCCTGAAAGGCTCATCTGGAAGTCACCGCGCTGTTGGCGGTCCAGCAGGCTGGCGAATTCGCTCATCTGCAGATTCACATTGAAACCGGCTTCGCCCACCATCGCCTGAATCACCTGGCCGACCTGCTGGGCGGTAGGGTTATTGGTCACCAGCAGCGTGACATTCAGCGGCGTTTTCACGCCAGCCGCAGCCAGCAACGCTTTGGCTTTTTCCACATCCCGTGCGGCGACCGGCAGTTTGACGTGATACGGGCTGACCGGGGAAAACGCCTGATTTGCCGGGGTATACAGACCTTCGAAGGCCACCTGGTTGAGTGCGTCACGGTCAATTGCCAGTGAGAAGGCTTCGCGCACCCGGGCGTCTTTCGCCAGCGGGCTGTTACGGTCAATATTGTCGTTGGCGATATTGAAGTTAATCGCCTGATAACCGAGGCCGGTCACTTTCGACAGGCTGAGGCGTGGGTCTGCGGTGACGGTTTTCACATCGCTGGCGGCAATGCCCTCGGTCAGATCGAGATCGCCGGAGCGCAGGTTCGCCAGACGCACGGAGGCATCCGGAATCGGCAGGAAGACGACTTTATCAAAGTGATACGCTGCCTTATTCCAGTAGTTTGCGAAACGCGTCAGTACGATGCGGTCCTGCTGCACGCGGCTGTCAAACTGGTACGGGCCGGAGCAGACCGGGTGAGTGACAAAATCCGCTTTGGCCGCTGCTTTCGGCGACATCATTGCACCTGCGCGATCGGTCAGCTGGCTCAGCAGCGCGGCATCGGCAGTTTTCAGATGAAACACCACCTGATAAGGCGCGGTCACGTCCACTGAGCTGATGGAGGAGATCTCGCTCTTGCGCAGCGAACCGGGCAGGGTTAACGCGCGTTCGATATTGAATTTCACCGCCTGCGCATCGAATTTTTCCCCGTCATGGAAGGTGACGCCCTGACGCAGATTCATGGTGAGGGTTTTGCCTTCGTCGCTCCATGCCCAGTCTGTCGCCAGCCCAGGGATCACTTTCAGATGTTCATCGACATCAACCAGCCGGTCGCAAAGTGCGGCGAACACGAAGCGGCCATAGTAGGTACGTGCCAGGTGCGGATCGAGCATATCGGGATCGGCGCCTAAACCAATGCGCAGCGTGCTTTCAGCCTGCGACGGTACACTGGCGCCCATCAGCAGCAGGGCAGCCAGCGCGGTCAGTAACGTATTACGTGCTTTCATCGCTTCACTTCTCCAGAGGGGATTGGGTTTGTCGTTTTACCGCCTGCTCATACAGTGCACGGCGGCGTAAAAAGGCGGATGACGGTGGGGCAATTTCAATCACGCTGCGGTCGCGGTTAATTTCCTGCCAGCGATGGCAGGCGACCTGGCGACCGCCGGGCAATATCTGGTTAATCGGTTCGAGCTGGCGGCACTCATCGCGCATGTGCGGGCAGCGGGTATGGAAGCGGCAGCCGGATGGCGGTTGCGCCGGGTTCGGCAGGTCGCCCTGCAGCATCGGGATCTGGCGGCTGACGCCGGGTTGCAGCTGTGGTGCGGAGGCGATCAGCGCCTGGGTGTAGGGGTGCAGCGGCGCATCGAAGATATCGTCGACGCTGGCCAGTTCGACGATCTGCCCGAGATACATCACCGCCACCCGGTCACTCATATGACGGATCACCGCCAGCCCGTGCGCCACAATCACCATCGTCAGGCCAAACTGGGCTTTCAGGCTCTCCAGCAGATTGACCACCTGCGCCTGCACTGACACATCGAGTGCGGAGACCGGCTCATCGCCCAGCAGCAGTTTCGGCTGCGACGCGAGTGCGCGGGCAATCCCAATGCGCTGGCGCTGACCACCGGAAAACTCATGGGGATAACGTTTTGCCCAGGCGGCTGGCAGGCCCACGGTACGCAGCAGCGCATGCACCTGATCCTGACGCTGCTGGCGCGACAGTGACTGATGCAGCCAGATGGGTTCGCCGACGATCTCTTCCACAGTCATGCGTGGGTTGAGCGAGGCAAACGGGTCCTGGAAAATGATTTTCAGCTCGCGGCGCAGCTGGTTCAGGCGGCTGCCGCTGGCATGGGTGATCTCTTCGCCCTGATAAAACACCTGGCCCTGACTGGCGGCCAGCAGGCGCAGCAACAGGCGGCCGAGCGTTGATTTGCCTGAGCCGGACTCACCGACGATAGCCAGCGTTTCTCCTGCCATTACCTGCAGCGAGATACGATCCACGGCGGTGACCTGTTTATTGCGTTTAAACAGCGAGGCCGGTCCGGCAAAGGTTTTGCTCAAATCACTGCAGGCGAGTATTGGCGTGCTCATGGCTGGATTTCCTCGGTGACATGTTGCTCCAGCGGGGCGCGAAAGCAGGCAACCTGATGCTGTGGCGACAGGGGATGGAGTGGCGGTTTATGCTGCCAGCAGCGGCTTTCAGCAAACGGACAGCGGGTGGCAAAGCGGCATCCGGCGGGCATCTGTTCCGGTAGCGGCACATTGCCGGGAATGGTTGCCAGCTGGCTGCTGCGCGCGCCCAGGCTGGGAATCGAGCCCATCAGCCCGATGGTGTAAGGGTGCTGCGGATCATTAAAAATTTCGCTGACATCACCGCTCTCCACCACCTGACCGGCATACATCACCGCCACCCGCTGCGCCACTTCCGCCACCACGCCAAGGTCATGGGTGATCATCAGTACCGCGGTGCCGGTTTCCTGTTTCAGGGTATTGAGCAGCGCCAGAATCTGCGCCTGGATGGTGACATCCAGCGCGGTAGTGGGTTCATCGGCAATCAGCAGTTGCGGACGGTTGATCAGCGCCATGGCGATCATCACGCGCTGGCGCATGCCGCCGGAAAGCTGGTGGGGATAGGCTTTTAACCGCATTTCCGCTGCCGGGATTTGCACTTTCTCCAGGATTTCCCGTGCTGTTTGCAGCGCCTCGCGACGGCTGCAGGGATGGTGGCGCATCACTGCTTCACTGAGCTGATCGCCGAGGGTAAACGCCGGATTCAGCGAGGTCATCGGTTCCTGGAAAATCATCGCCAGCTGGTTGCCGCGCAGATCGGCGTAGTCACGGGCGCTGAGCTGGCGTAAATCCGCCTGCCGGAACTGCATTTCCCCCTGTTTCACCTGCGCGGCCGCTGGCAGCAGGCCCATCAGCGCCAGCGAGGTAATGCTTTTGCCGCAGCCGGATTCACCCACCAGCGCCAGCGTTTCGCCAGCGCGGATGGTCAGGGAAATATCATCGAGTACGGTGACGGGCGAACCGCTGAACTGAACCTGCAGATTACGCACCTTCAGTACCGGTTCGGCAGTATGGGCAGTGTTCATGGCGTCTCCTCATCACTGGCGTTGATCGCTTCGGTCAGCGCCTGTTGCAGCGCCAGCAGGTGTTCACGCATTGCTGCTGCGGCTTCCACGGGCTGGCGCGCGGCGATGTGTTTCACCAGGCGATGGTGGTGGTGGTCATAGTTATCCAGCCGCGCCGGGGTGCGCGCCTGCACACGCAGATGCTGCCAGGTGGGGTCGCGCCGCACCGCATCCATCGCGTCAAACAGCCCTAACATCAGACGGTTACCCGCCGCTTCGGCAATCGCACGGTGAAACGCGCTGTCCCATAATTCGTGCTGATCGCCATCTTCCGCGCTGATGTGATGCATTCTTTCCAGCAGACGTTGCAGCAGCGCGATCTGCTCTTTACTGGCGCGGATCGCCGCCAGCCGCGCCAGTCCGGGTTCCAGCTGCAGGCGCGCCTCCATCACTTCCAGCAGGTTGGATTGCTGCGGCAAGTCCTGCAGCACCAGTGGCTGAACCGGGGCTGCCGGACCAATAAAGGTGCCTTTCCCCTGTTTGCGCCAGATGCGTCCTTCCTCTTCCAGCACATCCAGTGCGCGGCGAATCTCGCGGCGGCCGACATTGAAGCGATCAGCCAGTTCCCGTTCGGTCGGCAGCGGCTGATCGGGCTGCAGATCGTGATGCTGGATCAGCTGGCGCAGCTTATCCAGGGCGGAACTGGAGTTAGCGTTGTGTTCTGGCGTATCACCCATAATTGGTTCGCTGTCCTTTTACTCGCTAAAGCTGTGGTTTGCGTCATGTGATGGCGAAACAGGTTGTTTGTTGCGCGATGAGACGATCAAAAGACAGGCAAGATTCGAACCAATTTTAAATTGGTTCAGTGTGGGAAAACGAAGGAATGGGAATAGTTATCTGAATTGTATGGATAATTTTTTTCTGTTTTGGCATCCCGCGCAGAAAAGCGGCCTCGGCAGCAGACCATTGCCACGGCAACGATGCGCTGCAATGGGGTGCTGATGTGACAGGACGGTGCAGTTTTTGGGCCGGGCAAGCAATAACTATCGGAAGCAGAACAACTATTAATGATTAAGACGCCAGGCTCTTACCGCAAGATGAAAAAATAGTCAAAAAAACAGGCGAAAAACGCGTGCAATTCAACTAATAATTAGAGTTCTGGCTTGCGCCTCGCTGCCCTGACAATCATTCCTGCGCAGGCACGCCAGCTTTGAGTGCCACGGTCTTGGCGCTCACCCTCTGTCCCGATCAGGCCATTTCATTGTGAGTCGTAAGGAGTTCTCGATGGAAACTAAAGATCCAATCAGTGAATTGTTAAGCAGCCTTGAACAGATTGTGTTGGCACGTGATGTAGTGAATGTTGCTCCTGCAGTACAGGCCGAACCCGCAGTCATGCCAGAACCCCAACAATTGCGGGAAATTACCGGTATGGAACTTGATGAGTTTGCCCGTGTGATGGGCGTCAGTATCTCGTCAGTAAAAAGCTGGGAAGCGAAGCGTACCCGACCTTCAGGCTCCGCACAGAAACTGATGCAGCTCTTGCATGCCAATCCGAATCTGGGCCGACAGTTGTTAGAGCAATAAAAGATGACACCTCACCCGCCGCTGGCGGGTGAGTAGTTTTTGGCGGGTGTTCAACTTGATCTGCGCTTAAACATACCGCGCTGCCTGTCTCGCAAACCACTCTGCCGGTACATTATGCGGCGGCTCACTGAGCTGGCGAATTCCCTGCTCAATAATGGTGGATGCCTGTTGCCATAACCCGGCGTCGCCCGCCGTCAGCAGAGCAATCTGCACCCGCTTTTCCACCAGATAAATACGGGCAAAACTGGGGTCAAAATGAATGATCGAGCGGGTATTGTCGATAATATCCGCCAGTTTGATGGTCTGTGCCTCGGCAGAGGCCTGCGCGCTGTGACGAAAATGCACCGCTTTGCGCATCGCGCGATTTTTAGCCTGCGGCTGTGCCGTATCCGTCAGCATCTCCACCAGTTGCGCCACTTCTGCACCAAAATGGCTGGCAATATCGCCGGGCGTGCTGGCGGTATCCTCTACCGTGTCATGCAGCCAGGCTGCCGCCAGCATAATTTCATTGTCCGTCACACTGCGCACCAGCTCCACGACCGCTGCCGGATGAACGATATACGGCTCATCGGTGTATTTGCGTCGCTGCCCGGCTTCTGCATGGGCTTTGCTGGCATAGCGTCTCGCCTGTTCTTCAAGAGAGTGTTTCATCATGATCCCCTCAGAGATAAAAGTCGCTTGCAATTATATAGTGCGCTATTTATATTTAACCCATGACCAGGGAGTAAGATGTCAAAAAATAGCCGGATGCGCCACTGTTGCCTGGTGATTTGCTCTGCACTGTCCGGCAGAGTCAGCAGGGTGGTCCGGATGCGCTATTATTTGTCTGTATAAGTCGTTCACGATTGAATCGTGTGCACCATTCATATCTGAGAGGAAACTGTTTATGTCAATCGAACAAGTTGTTTACCGTGCAAAAGCAAAAGCCACTGGTGGCCGTGATGGCCGCGCGACCTCTTCCGACGGCGTGCTGGATGTCAAACTGGGTGTGCCAAAAGAGATGGGTGGTGCTGGCGGTGAAGTGACTAACCCTGAGCAGCTGTTTGCTGCCGGTTACTCTGCCTGCTTCCTTGGCGCGATGAAGTTTGTGGCGGGTCGTGACAGGATCGCGATGCCAAAAGACGCGTTCATTGAAGGTGAAGTCGGTATCGGTGCGATCCCGAACGGTTTTGGCATCGAAGCGCAGCTGAATATTCATCTGCCAGGCATGGACAGCGCGGAAGCACAGAAACTGGTTGATGCTGCGCATATCGTCTGCCCTTACTCTAATGCTACCCGCGGCAACATTGATGTGACGCTGAATATCATCAACTGATCCGCAGGGATGGCGTTGTGCGCCGTCCCGCTGACCGGTCTGCATGCTGCGGCCGGTCAGGTATGCCCCCTCCTTCTCCCTAAGATTTCCCCCAAATTTGCTCACACAGCCGAACTCCCGGACAATAACCGAGTCTGATTAGCGTTTACCGCCCCATTTGGTTACACCTGGAAAAAAATTAGAATGAATTACATACGATCCTTAACACAACAGAAGCTTTCTTTTCTGCTGGCGCTGTATATCGGCATTTTATTGAATTTACCCGTTTTCTACCGACGCTTTGACCCCGCTTTCACCCCGCTGACCAGTAAATACTGGCTGACGGCGCTGGTCGAAGTGGTGGCGGTGATCCTGCTGCCTTTTTTGCTGTTGCGCCTGCTGTCGCTGGGTGGCAAAACGTTTTTCCGTATCGCCGCCAGTCTGCTGGTGCTGATCTCAGTCGCCGCCAGTTACTACATGGCATTTTTTAATGTGGTTATTGGCTACGGTATTGTCGCATCAGTGATGACGACGGATGTCGATTTGTCGAAAGAAGTCGTGGGTTTCCAGTTTGTGCTCTGGATCGTACTGGTCAGCGCGTTGCCGTTGTTGATGATCTGGAGCAATAACCTGCGCCTGACACTTATCGAACAGTTAAAAACGCGCGGTCAGCGCCTGCAGTCGCTGGCAATCCTGCTGGTGTCACTGGCGCTGATCTATCTGCCGATTCGTTATCTCGATAAACAGCAGTCGGCACAGGAAAAAACCACCAATATCGATCTGCCCAGTTATGGCGGCGTGGTGGCGCACTCTTATCTGCCCTCTAACTGGTTGTCGGCGCTGGGATTGTTCGCTTATACCCGGGCGGATGAAACCATGGACAGCCGCGACCTGCTCAATCCGGCAAAGCAGTTTACTTATGTTGCGCCTGAAGGCATCGATGATACCTATGTGGTGTTTGTGATTGGCGAGACCACGCGCTGGGATCATATGGGGATTCTTGGCTACAGCCGTGATACCACGCCAAAGCTGGCGCAGGAAAAGAACCTGGTGGCGTTCCGCGGTGAGTCGTGCGATACCTCCACCAAACTGTCGCTGCGTTGTATGTTTGTGCGTGAAGGCGGCGTGATGGATAACCCGGGACGCACGCTGAAAGAGCAGAACATCTTTGCTGTGCTGAAAAACCTCGGTTTCAGTTCGGAGCTGTTCGCCATGCAGAGTGAAGTGTGGTTCTACAACAATACCGATGCGGATAACTACGCGTTTCGTGAGCAAATTGGCTCCGAAGAGCGTAATAAGGGCAAGTCCGTTGACGATATGCTGCTGGTGGATGAGCTGAAACTGTCGCTGGATCGCCATCCGCGCGGCAAGCACCTGGTGGTGCTGCATACCAAAGGTTCCCATTATCTCTATTCGCAGCGTTATCCGCGCGAGTTCGCCCGCTATACGCCGGAGTGTATGGGCGTGGATAACTTCTGCAGCAAGGAGCAGCTGATTAACGCGTTTGATAACTCGGTGCTGTATACCGACAGCTTCCTGACCAGCGTCTTCGATCAGCTGCGCGATAAGAAAGCGATTGTGTTCTACGCTGCCGATCACGGCGAGTCGATTGACGAAAATATGCATCTGCACGGCACGCCGCGCGATATGGCACCGCCGGAACAGTTCCGTGTGCCGCTGCTGGTGTGGGCGTCGGATAAGTATCTGGCGGACAGCAATCACAAGATTGCGTTTGAACGCCTGCAGGCGCAGCAGCGGGTGGGTGCCACCCACCACCATAAAGAGCTGTTTGATTCGATGCTGGGTTGTTTAGGCTATACCTCACCGAATGGGGGTATCAATGCTGCCAACAACTGGTGCGAGGCTGACAGGTAACAGAATCAAACACCTGGGGGAGTGTCTGCTTTCCAGGCAGTTGGCAGACATTTGATAAAAAGTCGTTGACGCTCCCATAGGGTAGCAGTAAGATGCGCCCCCATCGGCGAGTAGCGCAGCTTGGTAGCGCAACTGGTTTGGGACCAGTGGGTCGGAGGTTCGAATCCTCTCTCGCCGACCATATTCGAAAAGCCTGCTTGAAAAAGCAGGCTTTTTTCGTTTGTAGCCAAAGAGGATGAGAGCCTCCGAAGGAGGTTTGCGCCGAGCGTAGCGAGACAACGTTGTGGCCTCTTTATACCATCTGGTGAGGGGGACACAGCCTCTGCGGCTCCGGGGCGGGTCCTCGCGCCACGCTGTGCGTGGTACCTTCGGCTCCGGCATCAGCCCTACGGACCGGACAGGAGCGGGCGTCCTGCCCGCCCTGTCCTGACGCCAGCGTCCCTGCTGTCGTCTCCTGGCCCGATGCCTCCGCCTCAGCGCTGCGGATTGCCCTTACGCCACAGAAGCTGTGCCCCCTTTACAATCCGCAGTCCGCGGCTTTAACACACCTCACCGCTCCCACACAGCAGACTGACGGTCTTCCCGAACAGGCGAATCCGCAGCGCAGAACGGAATGAGGAAGCCAGGATGTGCCCGCAGGATGCGGGCACAAGGCGATGAGGGACAGGGATGTCCCGTCATCGGCGGTCCGTCGGCTGACGAGTGAAGTGAAGGCACCACGCGCAGCGTGGCGCGAGGACCAGCCAGAGCGGGAAGACCGTCAGGCTGCGCAGGGCACGGTAAAATGCTTAACTGACAAGCATTAGGCCAGAAGGCGCAGGCTTTTTCGTTTGCACTCCAGCCTGCAATGGCTGGGTTTTTTTCTGACCTGCATTGTCCGGTCTGGCACTACTCTGACCAGCGAATCCTGCCCCTTTCCCTGCTTCGCGCCATCGAAAACACTGATACCACCATTATTCCAGATTATTCGCATTAAACCCTTGCTGTGCCTGAAACAAGGCTTAATTCGCGACACGTATTACTTATGACCGAATAGGGCTTATTGCTGATTTCTTATGTTCCATAACCAGCATTTTTTGCTGATTTGAATTGGATCACAAAACGAATCGTGCAGATATTCATCATTTAACGAGAATTTTAAATTGTTTTTTAGTGGTGTAAATCGCTATATGTGAGTAATTACACGCGATCTTTATCTGGTTATTGGTTGTTATAGCTTACTTTTTGACTGCAATTGTTATCACGTCGTTTTTTTTATGTTTGCTTGCTGTTTCTCACACTCTGTGTAAATACCTGGTCTTTGTATTGACGTTATCGACAACTGTTGACAAATTGATGCCTCAATGGAGTTGGTGGAAGCGGATTCGTCTGATGGATTCCACAGAAGTCAGATTTTCCTGAGCCGTCTATTCTTATCATTGATGCCTTCGGGCGCCCACGTACGAGCCACACTAAAAAAAACCGGCCCGACGTAATGCACACAACAACACATCACAAATTGGAGCATAACAATGAGTATTACCCTGGCTAAAACAGGGATGCTGAAGGTTGGTCTGAGCCTGATCGCTCTGACTGTCGCCGCCGGTGTCCAGGCAAAAACCCTCGTCTATTGTTCAGAAGGTTCCCCGGAAGGGTTTAACCCGCAGTTATTCACCTCTGGCACCACCTATGACGCCAGCTCAGTGCCAATCTATAATCGTCTGGTCGAGTTTAAAATCGGTACTACCGAAGTGGTTCCTGGCCTGGCGGAAAAATGGGATGTCAGCGCGGACGGTAAAACCTATACCTTCCACCTGCGTAAAGGCGTGAAGTGGCAGACCACCAAAGATTTCAAACCGACCCGCGAATTAACTGCCGACGATGTGGTGTTCTCCTTCGAGCGTCAGCTGGATAAAAACAACAAATATCACAGTGTTTCCGGCGGCAGCTACGAATACTTCGAAGGCATGGATATGCCTAACCTGATCAGCAAAATCGAAAAAGTGGACGATCATACCGTGCGCTTTGTGCTGACCCGTCCTGAGTCTCCATTCCTGGCTGACCTTGGTATGGACTTCGCCTCTATTCTGTCCGCGGAATACGCCGACAAGATGCTGAAAGCCGGTACGCCAGAAAAACTGGATCTGAACCCGGTCGGCACCGGTCCATTCCAGCTGCAGCAGTACCAGAAAGATTCCCGCATTCTGTACAAAGCGAACCCGGACTTCTGGGGCACCAAGCCGAAAATCGATCGCTTAGTGTTCTCGATCACCCCGGATGCGTCTGTACGTTATGCGAAAATGCAGAAAGGCGAATGCCAGGTGATGCCGTATCCAAACCCGGCTGACCTCGCCAGCATGAAGCAGGACAAAAACATCAACCTGATGGAGCAGACAGGCCTGAACGTCGGCTACCTGTCCTTCAACGTTGAGAAAAAACCACTGGATAACCAGAAAGTGCGTCAGGCACTGACCATGGCGGTGAACAAGAAAGCAATCATCGACGCGGTATATCAGGGTGCAGGCCAGGCGGCTAAAAACCTGATCCCACCAACCATGTGGGGCTACAACGATGCGGTGGAAGACTATCCGTACGATGTGGAAAAAGCCAAAGCGTTGCTGAAAGAAGCCGGTATGGCGGATGGCTTCAGCATCGACCTGTGGGCAATGCCAGTACAGCGTCCATACAACCCGAACGCACGCCGCATGGCAGAGATGATCCAGGCGGACTGGGCGAAAATCGGCGTGAAAGCCAAAATCGTGACCTACGAGTGGGGCGAGTACCTGAAACGCGCCAAAGCGGGTGAGCATCAGACTGTCATGATGGGCTGGACCGGTGATAACGGGGATCCGGACAACTTCTTCGCCACCCTGTTCAGCTGTGCGGCGGCGAAAGATGGTTCCAACTACTCCCGCTGGTGCTACAAGCCGTTTGAAGATCAGATTCAGCCAGCGCGTGCTGAAGCCGATCACAACAAACGTATCGAGTATTACAAGCAGGCTCAGGTGGTGATGCACGATCAGGCTCCGGCACTGGTTATTGCTCACTCCACTGTGTATGAGCCAGTGAGTAAGAAAGTGAGCGGCTATGTGGTTGATCCATTAGGTAAACATCACTTCGAGAACGTCGATATTCAGGAATAATGTTGCGGGCCAGGCGTGCCTGGCCCCTTCACCTTTCCCGTAGTGGCCGGACCCTCCGGCCCTTTTCCGGATGAATAAAACTGGTAAAGGCACCACTTCGTAAAGCCATCAGAGCGACTGAAGTGGCGTCGTCGTCGGCGCTGTATGGTGCTGACGATAAGATGTGAGCAATAAATCCCGTACCTGTTGGGGGCGGGAGATAAAAGAGAACACGGATTATGCTGCAGTTCATACTCCGACGTCTGGGACTGGTCATCCCGACGTTTATTGGTATCACCCTGTTAACTTTTGCGTTTGTGCATATGATCCCGGGCGACCCGGTGATGATTATGGCCGGCGAACGCGGAATTTCTCCTGAGCGTCATGCCCAGTTAATGGCCCAGCTGGGGCTGGATCAGCCGATGTGGAAGCAGTATGTCACCTACATCAACGGCGTGTTGCATGGCGACCTTGGTATTTCCCTGAAAAGCCGTATCCCGGTGTGGGACGAGTTTGTGCCGCGCTTTAAAGCGACGCTCGAGCTTGGCGTCTGCGCGATGATTTTTGCTGTCGCGGTGGGCATTCCGGTGGGTGTGCTGGCGGCGGTAAAACGCGGCTCGATTTTCGATCACACTGCTGTGGGTGTCTCCCTGACGGGCTACTCCATGCCAATTTTCTGGTGGGGCATGATGATGATCATGCTGGTGTCGGTGCAGTGGAACCTGACGCCGGTATCCGGGCGTATCGGTGACACCGTCTTCCTTGACGATACCCTGCCGCTGACGGGCTTTATGCTGAACGACACCCTGTTCTGGGGCGAACCCGGCGATTTCATCGATGCCGTGATGCATATGATCCTGCCTGCCATTGTGCTGGGCACCATTCCGCTGGCGGTGATTGTGCGTATGACGCGCTCCTCCATGCTGGAAGTGCTGGGCGAAGACTATATCCGTACCGCGCGTGCAAAAGGCCTGACCCGAATGCGCGTGATTGTGGTGCATGCGCTGCGTAATGCGATGCTGCCGGTGGTGACCGTGATTGGTCTGCAGGTGGGCACGTTGCTGGCGGGTGCGATCCTGACGGAAACCATCTTCTCCTGGCCGGGACTGGGGCGCTGGCTGATCGAAGGATTACAGCGCCGTGACTATCCGGTGGTTCAGGGCGGCGTGCTGCTGGTGGCAACCCTGATTATTCTGGTCAACCTGCTGGTCGACCTGCTTTACGGCGTGGTGAATCCACGTATCCGACACAAGAAATAAGGGGCCAGCATGTCACAAGTTGATCCTGGCAGTATTACTGCTGCACCAAAGCCGATGACCCCGATTCAGGAATTCTGGCACTACTTTAAACGTAACAAAGGCGCGGTTATCGGCCTGGTTTACATCGTGATCATGATTCTGATCGCCGTGTTCGCCAGTGTGCTGGCACCGCATCTGCCGGCGGAGCAGTTCCGCGATTCGCTGCTGCGTCCGCCAGCCTGGCAGGAAGGCGGTAGCTGGGAGTTTATTCTCGGCACCGATGATGTCGGCCGTGATGTGCTGTCGCGTCTGATGTACGGCGCACGTCTGTCGCTGCTGGTGGGCTGCATGGTGGTGGTGCTGTCGCTGATCCTCGGCGTAGTGTTCGGTCTGCTGGCCGGTTACTGCGGTGGCGCGGTGGATGCCGCCATTATGCGTCTGGTGGATATTATGCTGGCGCTGCCAAGCCTGCTGCTGGCACTGGTGCTGGTAGCGATCTTTGGGCCGTCGATCGTCAACGCCTCGATTGCGCTGACCTTTGTCGCCCTGCCGCACTATATCCGCTTAACGCGTGCGGCGGTGCTGGTGGAAGTGAGTCGCGATTATGTGACCGCTTCCAGTGTGGCGGGCGCGGGTCCGCTGCGTCAGATGTTTGTCAATATTCTGCCCAACTGTCTGGCGCCGCTGATTGTGCAGGCGTCACTGGGCTTCTCCAACGCGATTCTCGATATGGCCGCGCTGGGTTTCCTGGGGATGGGTGCGCAGCCGCCAACGCCGGAGTGGGGCACCATGCTCTCCGACGTGCTGCAGTATGCGCAAAGCGCCTGGTGGGTGGTGACCTTCCCGGGGCTGGCGATCCTGCTGACCGTGCTGGCATTTAACCTCATGGGTGATGGCTTACGCGATGCCCTTGATCCGAAACTCAAGCAGTAACGAGGCACCGAGATGGCGTTATTAAATGTAGAAAAACTATCGGTGCATTTCGGCGATGAAAAAGCACCGTTCCGCGCGGTTGACCGCATCAGCTACCAGGTCGAACAGGGCCAGGTGGTCGGTATTGTTGGCGAATCGGGTTCCGGTAAATCGGTCAGTTCACTGGCGATCATGGGACTGATTGATTATCCCGGCAAAGTGATGGCCGATAAGCTGGAGTTTAACCAGCGCGACCTGAAAAAAATCTCCGAGAAAGAGCGCCGCCAGCTGGTGGGTTCTGAAGTGGCGATGATTTTCCAGGACCCGATGACCAGCCTGAACCCGTGCTACACCGTCGGTTATCAGATTATGGAAGCGATCAAGGTGCACCAGGGCGGCAATCGCCGTACCCGCCGCCAGCGCGCGATTGATCTGCTGACCCAGGTGGGTATTCCCGATCCGGCCTCGCGTCTGGATGTGTATCCGCATCAGCTCTCCGGCGGCATGAGCCAGCGCGTGATGATCGCGATGGCCATTGCCTGTCGGCCAAAACTGCTGATTGCCGATGAACCGACTACCGCGCTGGATGTGACCATTCAGGCGCAGATCATCGAGCTGCTGCTGGATCTGCAGCGCCAGGAAAATATGGCGCTGATCCTGATCACGCACGATCTGGCACTGGTGGCGGAAGCGGCACAGCACATCATCGTGATGTACGCCGGTCAGGTAGTGGAAACCGGTAAAGCAGAAGATATCTTCCGCGCACCGCGCCACCCTTATACCCAGGCGTTGCTGCGTGCGCTGCCGGAATTTGCCGCAGATAAAGCGCGTCTGGCCTCGCTGCCGGGCGTGGTGCCGGGCAAATATGACCGGCCGCAGGGTTGTCTGCTGAATCCGCGCTGCCCGTATGCCACCGTGCGTTGCCGCAGTGAAGAACCTGAATTACGGACTATTCCGGGGCGTCAGTCCAAATGTCACTTCCCTCTGGATGATGCCGGGAGACCAACTTATGAGTCATGAAACCACGCCGCAGCAGTATCTGCTGCAGGCTATCGATCTGAAAAAACACTACCCGGTGAAGAAAGGGCTGTTTGGTCAGGAGCGACTGGTGAAGGCGCTGGATGGCGTCTCCTTCAACCTTGAGCGCGGCAAAACGCTGGCCGTCGTTGGCGAGTCTGGCTGTGGTAAATCCACGCTGGGCCGTCTGCTGACCATGATCGAAACGCCGACCGAAGGCCAGCTGTACTGGCACGGGCAGGATTTGTTAAAGCACGATCCGCAGGCGCAGAAACTGCGTCGGCAGAAAATCCAGATTGTGTTCCAGAACCCGTATGGTTCGCTGAATCCGCGCAAAAAAGTCAGTCAGATTCTCGAAGAACCGCTGCAGATCAATACCTCGCTGAGCAAGGCGGAACGCCGGGAAAAGACGCTGGAAATGATGGCGAAAGTCGGTTTAAAAACCGAGCATTACGATCGTTATCCGCATATGTTTTCCGGTGGTCAGCGCCAGCGTATTGCCATTGCGCGTGGGCTGATGCTCGACCCGGATGTGCTGATTGCCGACGAACCGGTGTCCGCGCTGGACGTTTCCGTTAGGGCGCAAGTATTAAACCTGATGATGGATCTGCAGCAGGATTTGGGTTTGTCCTACGTGTTTATTTCTCATGATTTGTCGGTGGTTGAACATATTGCTGATGAAGTCATGGTGATGTATCTGGGCCGTTGTGTGGAAAAGGGCAGCAAAGAGGAGATTTTCAGCAATCCGCGCCACCCTTACACCCAGGCACTGCTGTCGGCGACACCGCGTCTGAACCCGGATCAGCGTCGTGAGCGGATTAAGCTGACCGGCGAACTGCCGAGTCCGCTCAACCCGCCACCGGGCTGTGCGTTCAACGCCCGCTGCCGTCGCCGTTTCGGCACCTGTACGCAGTTACAGCCGCAGCTGAAGCAGTATGGCGCGCAGCAAATTGCCTGTTTTGCCGTCGATCAGGATGAGCATCCGCAGGCTGGCTGATAATATTCCGTGTTAAAACTGGCCGTCTCCGGGCGGCCAATAATCTCTTTTTAACGACCTCAGCGTAATATTCCACTTAACTCGCCGTAATCAGCCATTCTTATATGAACAGCGCTCGCGACATTATCACCGGGAGTGATGAATGAAGCGCATTTCACTATTCAAATAGTCACGGTAATAATAAATTACATCTGTAATTGTCGATAAATAATAAATCAGCCTGATAAAAAAACATGATTGATTATCACAGGGCATCCTTAAGAATCTTCTGACCATAATCCGTTGATATGTGCTATATTTTGCGGAATTCCCTCCAGCGAAGACAGTTGAAATCATATGAAAAGTTATGATGATCTGCAGCGATTCAAAGAAAAAACTCAAACAAACAACATCAAATTCAAGGACATGTCTGGACAGACCCTTGAATCTGGCACCACCAATTGGGCGATCATCAAGCAATTACTCAATGACAACAAAAATGACTCGGCGCTGGAACGCGGGCAGAGCATTGATCTGATTCAGCCGCAACCGATTGAGAAAGGTGAGTTTGCGCAGCCGAAATCAGCACATGAAGTGGTGAGAACCTTTGTTACTGCACCGTCGGTGGGTAAACAGGGTGGTTCGCTGTATGACAGTATCGCCGCGACATTAAAATCTGCGCCAGAGCATGCGCCAGCCGCCAGCCACGCGTCTGAGCCAGCCAGCGCCACGCCAGCAGTGGCACCCTTGCTGCAACAGACCGCGTCGCAGCTGACACACGTTGTGCCTGACACCGCGATTACGCCAACGGTTTCGCCGCTATTGCAGCAGGCCGCGGCACAGCTGGCGCCCGCTGCGGAACAGGTACAGCCGACGTCTGCTGCCACCGCAGAAGAGCGTGCGGCGCGTTACCGTCAGCTGTTTAATGCCCGCCATACCCCTGCCGCGCAGATGGCCGCGGGGATGACGAAAGAAACACTATTAAAACCTTTGCTAGAGAAGATTGCCTTATGCCGTTAGTTTGCGTTTGCTCCCCCAAGGGTGGGGTGGGTAAAACCACGATGACGGCGAATCTCGCCTATGCGCTGGCGCGCGCGGGGAGCAAAGTGCTGGTCGTCGATTTTGATGTGCAGAATGCACTGCGTTTGCATTTTGGCGTACCGCTCTCCGATGGTCGCGGATTTGTCGCGAAATCAGCGGAAAACTCCGACTGGAGCCAGTCGATCCTCACCACCGGCGGCAATATCTTCGTGCTGCCGTACGGCGATGTCTCTGAAGAGCAGCGCGTAGCCTTCGAAGAGAATCTGGCGCACGATCCGCATTTCCTGCGTCGTGGGCTGGATACGGTGCTGAATTATCCAGGTCTGGTGATCCTTGCCGATTTCCCGCCAGGACCGGGGCCCGCGCTGAAAGCGATGAGTTCGCTGGCCGATCTGCATCTGGTGGTGATGCTGGCGGATACCGCGTCGCTGTCACTGCTGCCGCATATTGAAAACAATCGCATGATTGGCGCGTCGCTGAATGAGAAGCTGGGTCACTATTTTGTGCTGAATCAGAGTGATGCGCGTCGCAATATCAGCCGCGACGTCACGGCGTTTATGCAGCAGCGACTGGGCGACAAGCTGCTCGGCGTGGTGCACCGCGATGAGAGCGTGGCGGAAGCCAATGCCTCGCAGCGTTCGATTTTCGATTTTAGCCCGGTTTCCGCCGCTGCATTCGATATCGAACTGGTCAGCAAGCGCCTCGCATCGTTGCTGGATATCAAAGTGGGCGATGGTGAAGTTCACGCCACTCTGCGCTCGCTGTAAAGCTGTCACGGCACGGACGCCGCAATATAACGCCGTTGAGCAATAACTATTAATCCTTGTTCGGCGGATTCAACTCCGAAGTGCAACGCTAAGCCGCCAATCTTAGCTCTGCAAACACCACAGACGGTTGCCTGAATC
>NZ_CBFFRK010000074.1:0-22328 GCF_965644245.1 Erwinia sp. V71 | reverse complement strand
GATAGCTTATCGGTAGCTAACCGTCCCTCCATCCACATGACCAAGCGTTGCACTTATTATCTGAATTCGCGAATAACGAAGCAATTAATAAAACGAATGGGGCAGTAAAGCGCGACATCGTCGGGGTTCCGGTAAATTTACAAGATGGCTACACTAACGCTAAACCGGCCTTTACTCATCCTGTTTTTTGGTGTTTTAGCGCCTTTTTGTGCGGAATAAAATCCTGCCGAAACAGTGACAAAGATTGCCATTAGTACCGATAATTGTTTAGATAAACCGCTCCCACTGATAACCCGCAGGGTGAAACGATGTCCAGCATCAGGCTGACGGTAAAACGTCTGTATAAATTGCGCGATCAGCGCATGGTGAACGCCACGGCGACCGCCAGAATTTTTGTCGGTGAGACCCTGATTGCCACTGAAGAGATCACCGGTATGACGGAAAGCCCGGTCAGCAAATATCTGCACCACGATCAGGCTGGCGGTCAGGACGTGCGGGTGGAGTGGGACTGTGACGGTATTGCCGATATGGCGGTAACGGAAGTGGAACTGTGCCCTTGTTGTCAGCACCATGAACACTAAATTAAGGAGCTGTTGTGGCCGGAAGTAGTTTACTGACTTTATTAGATGATATTGCCACCTTACTGGATGATATTTCGGTAATGGGAAAACTGGCGGCAAAGAAGACCGCCGGGGTACTGGGTGACGACCTGTCACTCAATGCGCAGCAGGTGACCGGAGTAAAAGCCAATCGCGAAATCCCGGTGGTGTGGGGCGTGGCGAAAGGTTCCTTTATTAATAAGCTGATTCTGGTGCCACTGGCACTGCTGATCAGCGCTTTTGCGCCGTGGGCGATTACGCCGCTGTTAATGATTGGCGGCGCGTATCTCTGCTATGAAGGGGTGGAGAAGGTGCTGCACAGTCTGCAGCGTGATAAAGCAGAGCAGTCGCCGGAAGCGCGTCAGCAGCGTTTGCTGAAAGCGGCGCAGGAAAACCCGGCGGAATTCGAAAAGAAGAAAGTAAAAGGCGCGGTGCGTACTGACTTTATTCTGTCGGCGGAGATTGTGGCGATTACACTCGGCATTGTCGCGGAAGCGCCGCTGCTTAACCAGGTGCTGGTGCTGTCCGGTATTGCGATTCTGGTGACGGTTGGTGTCTACGGTATCGTCGCGGGCATTGTGAAACTCGACGATCTCGGCCTGTGGCTGACGCAAAAGGCCTCTGTGCTGGCACAGGCGTGCGGACGCGCTCTGCTGGTGGCCGCGCCATGGCTGATGAAGGTGTTATCGGTGGTCGGCACACTGGCGATGTTCCTGGTGGGGGGCGGTATTGTGGTGCATGGTTTGCCCGCGTTGCATCACCCGATTGAGCACTTCAGCGCTGGTTTCAACGGACTGCTGGCGGTGTTGATCGCCAATGGCGCGAACCTGGTCATTGGTCTGCTGGTAGGTACTATCGTGCTATTGCTGGTAAATCTCGTTGCGAAACTACGGGGTAAATCAGTATAAAGAGTGCTGGTAATCAGTAAGACAATAACCTGGAGTAATAATGAGCGACGATATTTTCGAATTTGATATTGATGCACAGCTGGAACAGGCTGAAGCCAATGCCAAACAGAAAGCCAGTGAAGTGCCCGCGGACCTGAGTGATGAAGCGGACTGCGAAGGCTGCAAAATCTGAGTCCAGGTTGAATCAGACGACACAACGGATAACCACGGTTATCCGTTTTTTTTGACGTTTATTGCATTAAGCCATCGAAAAATCATATATCAGTCTAAATCACTGTCCTGCCGATATTTTCTTCTCCTTATTTGTTGTGCGGCATTTTTTGTGTCGACAATCACGGGCGGCGCCGCCATGTTACTGCTATAGTATACCGGGTCGATTACTCACCCTGATACGGAGGCGCATGATGTTCTTTTCTGTCAGTGATGAAGTGCAGCATAAAGAGGGCGGACCCACGATGATTGTCACTGGTTATGCCAGTGGGATGGTGGAATGTCGCTGGTATGATGGCTATAGCGTTCGTCGCGAAGCGTTTAAGGAAGATGAGCTTTCTGCCTGGTCCAGCACGCGTCAGCTCGCCAGTTAATCTTTCCCGCAGTGCTTTTCTCCAGCCGCCTGCAGCGCTTTGCCCTGCAGGCGGCTTTTCATTTTCGGCGGCAAACTGAACAAAAAATGATCGCGCGCAGTGCCGGACGAAACCACAGGCGCATACTACACTCACCTGTTAATGATCATTCAGCATCGGGAGCTGAAATGTGTGAAGTGTAACCTCCTTATTCGTCTTACGCGGGCAGAGCATCGTCCAGGAAGGGTGGTGAGTTTATGTTTTATCGCGGTATTCCTGTTTTCCACTTTTCTGACCTGGCGCGAAGCGCTGATACTCAAGCGTGGCTACGAAGTCAGCCAGCAACTGCGGCTTGGCGCCGTGACGGTGGCGCTCGATCGCCAGTTTCAGTTCAGTCTGGATGCGCTGGATTTCTACCGTTCGATGCTCAGTTATGCGCTGAGCAGCCCGCTTGATTCCGATAACAGTCGCCGCGCACTGGCGCTTTTTACCGCACAACGCCAGAAGCCGGTGTGGCGACTCAGTCTCAATAGCCAGCGCAGTATGCCGCTTAATGGAGTGTCTGATAGCTGGCTAAAAGATCACCCGGTACTGAATCGTGATGACCCCGGCCGGCTAAATGCTGAACTGAGCGCTGCGCTGGAGTTCAGCTTTATCCTGCAGTTCAGTAACCCAGACGAAGATTTCCATTCCCGTCTCTGGTACATCTCCCGCGCGGGCTTCTACGTCAGCTCCACACCGCCGCTGAGCGACAGTGAAACCCTTGAGAGCTATCGCGGCATGATCAGGCGCGACTATTTTACGGCCATGAGTCCGCAGCACAATCTCCCGCGCCAGTTGCACTGGACCGCTATGTATAATGCCCTGCTGCAGGAAGGGCCGATGGTCACCGTCAGTGTGCCTGTCGACAGTGGCGATTACTGGTATGGCGTGCTGGCGATGGATTTTTCCCGCGAAAGCATTCATCAGCATTTAGTGCGGGCCTATCCTGAGAATCAGCAGGGTGTCGTAATGCTGCTCGATAGCCAGTTCAGGCTGCTGGCCAGTTCAGATCCTGATCAGGAGAAAGGCGGATATCGTTTTACCCCGCAGGAACTGGAGCGGTTGCAGACAGCGGTCGCAAACCGCGCCAAAGGTGAACTGCGCATGGGAACGCGTTTTGTCGCCTGGGATCGGTTAAACGATTTTAACGGGACGCTGCTTCATCTTCAGACGCTGCGTCAGGGATTACAGGGTTATGTCGGCCAGGTGACACTGATGCTGCTGCTGACCTGGCTGCTGTTCAGCCTGACACTGCTGGGAGTCTGGTATGCCATCATCCGTATTATCCGCCATATGATCCGGCTGCAGGAAAAACTGGAGTGGCGTGCGAACTATGATGGTCTGACGCATCTGTATAACCGCAGTGCATTCTTTGATCTCAGTGAGCGGGCCGCGGCGCAGTGTCAGCGCAGCGGTCGTCCGCTGGCATTGATTCAGCTCGATATTGACTTCTTTAAAGCGGTTAACGACAACTGGGGCCACCATGCCGGCGATCTGGCGCTGGTGCATGTCGCCGGGATTATTCGCCATGCGCTGCGCAAAATGGATATCGCTGGCCGGGTTGGCGGCGAAGAGTTTTGCCTGCTGTTACCGGAAACCGGGCGGGAAGATGCACGCGGTATTGCCGAACGTATTCGTCAGAAACTGGCGCAGAAGGAGCTGTTTATCAGTAAAGATCAGACGCTGAAACTGACTGCCTCGTTTGGTGTTGCCAGCAGCGAAGAGCAGGGCGAGTATCAGGTAGAGAGCCTGCAGTCCCTGGCGGACAGCAGGCTTTACCAGGCGAAGCAGAGCGGCCGGAACCGCGTCTGCTGGCAGGAGGAAGCTTAAACCTTACCCTGGTTATCCTCTTCCACCGCCTGGTAGATACGTTGCTGGATATCCGGAAACGCGGACTGAATACGGCTCCAGCTTGGAATAAACGGTTTATCGTTCGGGCGTTCAATAAATGCCTGCCCGGCATCAAGAATCGCCTGGGTAAACAGTTCCACGGCCGCTTCCTCAGCATGCTGATCAAACTTCAGGCCGTTCATTGACGCTTCGTGGTTATACACTTCCACCATATCCAGCGCATTACGGTAGTAAGTGGCTTTCAGCACACGGAACGAGTCGCTGGTGATATGCACCCCCATGGTCGCCATTTTGCGCAGCAGCGACTGGACAATATCATTACTCATACGTTTCAGGCCGCCCGTGCCATCTTCTTCCGCCAGCGGCTGATGCTTGTGATCATAGTTGTCGGTGATCTCCACCTGACAGCTCTGACGGGTGATGTAGTTGCGGTAGATTTCCGACAACACGCCAATCTCTAGTCCCCAGTCGCCGGGAATTTTGATGCTGTTAAGCACATGGGTACGCATGGCGAACTCACCGGACAGCGGATAGCGGAAACTGCTGAGATAATCGAGATAGTCGGAGTGGCCGTACACTTTCTGCAGCGAGCGCAGCAACGGCCCGACCAGCAGCCGCCCGACACGGCCATTCAGTTTATTGTCCGCCACACGGGCGTAGAACCCTTTACAGAACTCATACTGGAACGCGGGATTGGCCAGCGGATAGAACAGGCGCGCCAGCATACCGCGTTCATAGGTGACGATATCGCAGTCATGCAGTGCGACGCAGCTGCTGCGCCCGGATGCCAGCGTATAACCGGTGCAGAACCACACGTTGCGTCCTTTACCCGGCTGCGTTGGCGACAATCCCTCTTTATCCAGTTCGGCATCAATGGCTTTCAGGCGCGGGCCGTCGTTCCACAGAATGCGGTGGCGCTGCGGTAAACGCGAAAAGAATTCGCGGGCATAGAGAAACTGATCGCGGTCGGCGCGATCCAGCCCGATAACAATCTCTTCCAGATAAGGGACTTTCGCCAGCTCATCGACAATATTGCTCAGTGCCGGGCCTTCCAGTTCGGAAAACAGTGACGGTAAAATCAGCGCCATTGGCCGCTGTTGTGCAAACTGCACCAGCTCCTTTTCCAGGGTTGCAACAGGCCGTTCGGTCAGATTATGGAACGTAGTAATTACGCCGTTCTGGAAAAAATCACTCATCATATTCTCCTTCGGACAGCATGCTCACGAGATGAAATGTTGCAGTCCCTTGCTCCAGCCTGCCGGGCCGTAAGCGGAGGTATAATAGATATGCTGCTGATCCTGGCGCTGCAGGATGACAGGGGTTTTACTGTGGCCTTTGATCACCACGGCATAATCGACGCGCTCCAGCATCGGCGCATCATTTGGACCGTCGCCCAGGCCGATGGTGGTCAGCGGGCGTTGCGGCTGCGGATAGTGCTGCAACAACCATGCCAGCGCCGCACCTTTGCCGCTGCCGCTGGCCATCACGCTCCAGAAACGCCCGCCCTGAACGAGGTCTAAACCTTCTGCTGCCAGTTGCTGACGGAAGGTGGCAAACTGCTGTTCGCTGTCACGCCATACCAGCGACTCGGATGCTTCCCGACGCCGCGCCAGCGCCGCTTCACGCGGTGTCAGGCCGGTGATGTCGGCGACTTCGCGGTCGCTGAAATCGGCGAAACCGCTGAAGCGAAACTGATACTGCTGACGCAGACGGCGCAGGCAATGGCAGATTTCACTGTAATCTTTGCCGCCATGGTGGCGCTGGCTGCCATCAGCACTGTCGAGCTGCACCAGTGCACCATTTTCAGCAATAAAAGGCGCGCCGCTAAATCCCAGTTTTTGCTGGAGCGGGATAATTTCCGATGCCGTTTTACTGGAACAAAACACCAGCGGGATGGCGTGCTGGCGAATTTTTTCCAGCCAGGGTTCAGCGGCCTGCCAGCTGTAAGTATGATGATCCAGCAGTGAGCCATCTAAGTCCGTCACTATCATTAATGCATCTTGCAAACCGGGCATAACAGCACCTCACATATCAGTCAGACTGAAGAGATAACTCCCTGATTAATCATTGAGTATAGCGGGTGTCAGCTGAGCGGGCGGGGTTTTGCGTCAGTCAGCTGCGACAGAGGGGGCAGTTTAACTGCCTGTTAGGATTAATCTTAAAAAGAGATTGCAGTCTCAGCTTGCGTGTTCTGGCTATCAGTGGGCGCAAAGCACGCCATGATTGATTGCATACTGATATAGTTCATTTGCGTTGCTGCATTTGTCGCATTTTTTTTGCAATTTAAGACTTGTCTTAATTTGGTTAAAGGTTAATCTAAAACAGTTAAGGAATTTCCTGGTGTAACGAATTTCATTGAAATGCTTTCCCGGCCACCATTGGCCGGGATTTTTTTGAAATCGATTTCATCGGTTAACTTCGCTGATGGCGTAATCGCGGATATCCAGTTCAAAAGCTTCTGCCAGCTCGCTGTACGAGTTATAGGCGACGCCATCAACATTAACCCGGTGCGCCTGTTCATTGTCGATAAATTCCTGAACGTTACCGGCAGAACGGCGCTGGATCGCCTGTAACAATGCTTCAACGTCAATGTTGATCTCGCGCTTGACGTTATCGTTGTACTCTTTCGCTGTTGCCATATATGTGACCCTCGCAGAGTAAATACCCTGTAAGTATAGTCATCAGGCATCGCGTGCAGGGAAGGGTGAAAAGCAGGCAAAAAAAAGCCCGCGCTGCGCGGGCAAAAATCCTTGTTACTTTTAGGTTGACTGCGCCTTTGGGGTTGGTGCAGTAAGAAAATTGTAGCGATACGCGGTGTCAGAAATCTCGCGGTGAAGTGTTAAGAAAGCGAAAATATCAACATGTTAGCGGTGACCTTACGATGATTTACCGCCCGCAGACAAAGCCCAACAGCCTGAGTGCTATCTTTATTTGTGACAACGAAAAAAAGTTGCACTGATATTTTTATTCTCAACAGGAGTGTGTATGGATTTTCTGCGTATCCTTGTCGCCATTTTGTTACCCCCGCTGGGTGTCTTCCTTCAGGTTGGTTTTGCTGGCGCGTTCTGGCTGAATATCTTGCTTACCCTCTGTGGTTATATCCCGGGTATCGTTCACGCGGTTTGGGTGATCGCGCGGCGCTAACCTCTTGCGCCCGGTCAGGAAACGCCATGTGTTTTCGGGTAAACTGAGAATATCAGTGAGGGGAGGAAATGCATGAAGGTTAATGATCGGGTGACAGTAAAAACGGACGGTGGTCCGCGCCGTGTCGGCAATATCCTGGCGGTAGAGGATTTCAGTGAAGGCACCATGTATCTGGTGTCGCTGGATGATTATCCACTGGGGATCTGGTTCTTTAATGAGCTGGGACACGGCGAGGGTATTTTTGTTGAACCTCACCCTGGCGATTAATCAAAAAAAACGGGCCTGAACAACGTTCAGGCCCGGGTTCTTAGCGCTTAACGCGCCACTCAGAAGGTTTCCCAGTTACTGTCACTGTTCGCCAGCGCAGGTTTACCTGCCAGCGCCAGTGGCGCTTTTGCGGCCGGTGCGCTCGGTGCGGCTGGTCTGCTGGTGAGATGTGGCTGGTTGCTGAGACGGAACGCGGCGACAACCTGGGTCAGACGCGCAGCCTGTTCTTCCAGCGAGCTGGCCGCGGCGGACGCTTCTTCCACCAGTGAGGCGTTCTGCTGGGTAACGTTATCCATTTCGGTCACCGCCTGGCTGACCTGCTCAATACCCCGGCTCTGCTCGTCGGACGCGGCGGCGATTTCCGCCATAATGTCGGTTACCCGGCGCACGGCATCAACGATTTCGCTCATGGTATTTCCGGCCTGGCCCACCTGCGTGGATCCCTGACCAATCAGGTTCACCGATTCAGAGATCAGTCCTTCAATCTCTTTCGCCGCCTGGGCGCTGCGCTGGGCGAGGCTACGGACTTCGCTGGCCACCACCGCAAAACCGCGTCCCTGTTCACCGGCGCGGGCGGCTTCCACCGCGGCGTTCAGCGCCAGAATATTGGTCTGGAAGGCGATGCTGTTGATCACTGTGGTGATTTCAGCAATTTTCTTCGAGCTGCTGGAGATATTGTTCATGGTGTTCACCACACCCGTCACGATCTCGCCGCCTTTATGCGCTTTACCGGAGGCATCTGACGCCAGCTGGCTGGCATGGTGGGCGTTTTCGGCGTTCTGCTTCACCGTTGCGGTCAACTGCTCCATGCTGGCTGCCGTCTCTTCCAGCGCAGATGCCTGCTCTTCGGTACGCGAGGAGAGGTCGGTGTTACCGGCGGAAATCTCACTGGACCCCTGGTAAATCGCCACTGCGCCTTCACGCACGGTGCCGACGGTGCGCACCAGTGACTCCTGCATCAGCTGCAGGTTGTGGTTCAGCGTGCCGATTTCGTTGCGGCCCCATGGCACCAGTGGTGCGGTCAAATCGCCGCTGGCGATCTGCTCGATACGGCTCACCGCTTTCTGCAGCGGGTTGATGATAATGCGGCGCAGGAAGATAAAGGTAATAAAGGTAATCACCAGTGCGACGGCAAAAGCACAGCCCATCATAATAAAGCCAAGACGTGACTGCGTCTGGGCCTCGGTATTGATCTCTTCGGCGCGGTCAGTACGAATTTTGATCGCTTTCAGCAACACGGCGTTGTAAGCATCGTCGAGTTTACGTGTCACGTCAGTTTCCTGAGCAATCACCCCTTCGAAGCTGCCCTGGCGTGCAGATTCGATCATCGGTTGCAGGCCCTTCGTTACATAAGTGGCAAAGTTATCTTTTAACGGACCATCGAGGGCGACACCTTCCGGTGTTTTATCCGGACGTCCCATATAAATGTCGAAATTTTCCTGCGCCTGTTTTATACGTTTTTCACTGGCGGCGAGGTTAGTCTTAAATTCCTCCATCTCACCGATACGCGCTGCGGCGCCGGCATGGATCACTAACAGACGAGCGGTACGTAAGTGGTTAGAGCTGTTGGACAGCCCCATACGGATTTTAATTTCCTGGGTAGCAGCATTCAGTGACTGATTACTTTGAATCAGAAAATAGCTGGAGAGTGCAATGCAAATTGCAAACAGCAGCAGAACACCGCCGAAAATAGTAGAGAACAGGGGAACCAGTCGTACGTGTTGCCAAAAACTTATCCCGCCTTGCTCGGCCAACGCTTGTTTAGGTTTCATATCCTTTAGCTCTCTGTCAGATGAAGGGTGAAGCGAAGCTCCGGTAATCGATCACAACATCGGCAAAAAGGCGGGAGAACATTAGGGTATAAAATGCGATCAACGTCGCATTTCCAGGCAAAAAAGTGCAAAGACATCAGAGATGTACTAACGCGGTGAAGAGCAGGCAGTCAGCGGGCGGCAGTCATCACCGCCCGAAGTCTATCAGCAGAGTGATTATCTCACATTGACATAAATACCAGAGGTAACATTATCTGTCAGTCGCACCACATGGTAAATAACCTGTTTATTGTGGGTTTTGATTTTGCGCTTAATATTACCTTTGTGTGACGAAACGGTTTTGGCTTTTATTTGCATCTTGTCCGAAATCTGAATAGTGTCATGGCCTGACATCCACATTTTCAGCATATTGGATTCGGTCTGACTTAATGTCAGTGGATGCACATCCAGCCCGGATGAAATACGTGTCGACGTGCTGAATTTTTTCTGCAGATAGGCTGCGAGCAGACTATCCAGCGTCGAAGGTTTGATCGATTTTGAGGTAATAATCAGGTTCTTACGAACGTAGAGGTACTCCTCAAAATGGATGTTAGAGATCGCCATAAAGATAAAAAATAGCGTGTCAGGGTGCTGCATGATAATACTACGAATCCGCTGACTGGCATCTGCTTCGTGAATAAAACATTCTTCATTAATAAATACAATGCCAGGCTTGACCTGTTGGCATTTATTATGAAGATGTTCGATGTCACCCACTGAGTAGATATTCTTCTTCTTAACTCCCTTCAAAGCCATATAGTCCGTTAAACCTAGTCGTGTGTAGCTGCATGAATCCATAATAATCGTTGGCATGTTAGCGACCCTCACCAAATTGTTATCCGTTAAATCAACGATGAATTACGCGTATCGCGGTACGAGAAAGATTTCTAATCACAAGTTGTTATAGTTACCTAGCGGTAAGAAGCGCGAACGATGTCTCGCCGGCGTCTTCTTCTCATCCTTGCTGATCACTGCATAGTTTGGGTTTGGGAGACGTAAAATTCTGTCTGAATGCAGTGAAATCATATGGACCAGGACGACCTGCCAGTAGTCCGCCATAGCACAACATCGACGACAAATTTTGCAAACGTTGCCACTATCGCGCAGAACTTATCTGATGCTGATAGGACAATTCTTAAAAACATTTACTCTCCGAATGTGTCATGCTGCAAAGTGTGTTGACAATGCCGCAAAAATCATTTCAAGACAAGGAAAAAAGATGAAAATAAAAAATCCATTTAAAACATATGGTTGAGACCTCATTTTGCCCTGTATTGGAGAGGGTCCAGCTCAGGGCGGCATTTTTAAAATACTTGAAGAGGCATTTAATAAGAATATTTTTCACCATAAAAACGCATTTATCAGAATTTCCTTAGTTGCATTCTGATAAAGATGGTTCGAAAAATGCACGCATAGTTTGTGAATGCTTAAGTATCTTTTGGATGTTGCGTTTGTGTTGCTTATGTTTAATTTTTGGGCAATTCCGAAAGGATGTCGGAGAGCAAATCAAACACTTCGCTGAACAAATGCTCGCAGAAAGGGGCCAGCAGAGGCATCAGCAGGCTCATGGTGAGGATACCGATGGTCAGGGTGATAGGAAAACCAATAACAAAAACTGACAATTGGGGTGACACACGGTTTAACAAACCCAGTGCCATATTAAGTGTAAGCAGTAGGGTGATAAGTGGTAACGCTAACATCATGCCGTTAAGGAAGATCATACTGGCTGCTTTTGTCAGCGCCAGAAAGGCATTCGCATTCAGCGGATCGCCACCAATCGGCAGGGTATGGAAGCTGTCGGCCAGCAGTGAGATCAGCCACAAATGACCGTTAAAAGTCAGGAACAGCAGCATCGCCAGCATATCGAGAAAACGCGCCAGTACCGGCATGTTCAGACGGCTGCCCGGGTCGACAAAGGTCGCGAACGACAGTCCCATCTGCAAACCAATCACTTCACCGGCAGTACGCACCGTGGCAAAAGCGAACTGCATCGTGAAGCCAATCGCGATGCCAATCAGCATCTGCTGAATCAGCAGCCAGAAGCCGCCGACACTGAACAGTGTCACGTTGGTGGCAGGCAGCATCGGCATCAGCAGGAAGGTAATCAGCCCGGCCAGGCCCACTTTGACCTTGCGGTTAATCGCGCGATCGCTGAGTATCGGCGCCGTCGCAATCAGCGCCATAATACGCACCATCGGCCAGAAAAACTGACTGAGCCAGGTTGTCAGCTGGCTGCTGTCAAACGAGAGCATTAACCGATGAGGTAGGGCAGGTTGTTGAACAGGGTGCGCATATAGTCGAGCACCAGGTTGAGCATCCACGGGCCAGCAATGACCACGGTAGCGGCAACCGCCAGAATTTTCGGGATAAACGACAGGGTTTGTTCGTTGATCTGCGTTGCGGCCTGCAACAGACTGATCAACAAACCACTGACCAGCGCGGCCAGCAACATTGGCGCGGCCAGAGCCAGTGCGACTTTCATTGCCTCGCTGCCGAGGACCATTACCGATTCAGGTGTCATACTGCATTTCCTGTTCAGGGGCGGCGATCTCGCCACCCGCTTAAATGAATTCCGCCCGTAGTCTGGCGTTGTTTATCGCATCTGCGCTATGAGTAGAAACTCTGCGCCAGCGACCCGACCAGCAATTGCCAGCCATCGACCAGTACAAACAGCATCAGCTTAAACGGCAGGGAGATGGTGGCGGGAGGCACCATTATCATCCCCAGCGCCATCAGCACGCTGGCGACCACCAGGTCAATAATCAAAAACGGAATAAATACGGTAAAGCCAATCTGGAATGCGGTTTTCAGCTCGCTGGTGACATAAGCCGGCAGCAGGATGCGCATTGGCACCGCTTCCGGACCCTCAATCGGTGGCGTATTCGCCAGACGGGCAAACAGCGCCAGGTCTGCTTCGCGCGTCTGGCGCAGCATGAATTCGCGCAACGGCTGCGCGCCTTTCTCCATTGCCACTTGCATGCTGATCTTATCTTCGCTGAACGGCAGATAAGCATCCTGGTAAATTTTGTCGAACACCGGCGCCATAATGAAAAAGGTCAGGAACAGCGCGAGGCCGAGCAGTACCTGGTTCGGCGGTGCGGACGGTGTGCCGAGGGCGTTACGCAGCAGACCGAAGACGATAATGATGCGGGTGAAGCTGGTCATCATCAGCAGCACGGCCGGGATAAAGGTCAGCGAGGTGATAAACACCAGCGTCTGTACCGGCAGTGACCAGCTTTGTCCGCCGTTAGCCAGCGGCTGACTGATAATCCCCGGTAACTGGGCGTGTACTTCAGGCGCCAGCAGGAGCAGCGGTAGCAGTGAGAGCAGGCGACTAATCATTGCGGTTTTCCGGGGCGTTTAAGCAGGGTCTGCAACATATTGCTGAAATCTGCCTTCGCGACAGGCGACGGCGACTCTTCGCTATCCGTCGGGGATTTCGGCGGCAGCGTATGCAAATGGGTAATATTTTGTGCGGTAACACCCAGCACCAGGCGTGCATCCTCGACGTCCACAATCACCACGCGTTCACGCTGGCCGACAGTGACACTGGCTCTGATATTCAGCGTTTTTGCACCGGCACGTTTAGGCGCAAAGCCAAAACGTCGCGCCAGCCAGGCGGCACCAAGGATCAGGATGATGATAAATGCCAGGACAGAACTGACCTGGGTCAGCATCGAACCCGCCGAGACGGCGGGTTGCGAAGCGGGAACCTGCTGGACCTGCTGGGTAGTATTCTTCATTTAGCGGCTCAGGCGGCGCATACGCTCGGATGGGGTGATAATATCGGTAATACGAACACCGTATTTATCCGCCACCACCACCACTTCGCCCTGGGCAATCAGGTAGCCGTTGATCAGAATATCCAGCGGTTCACCCGCCAGGCCATCCAGCGCCACCACGGAACCCTGCGACAGACGCAGCAGCTCTTTAATGGTCATCTTGGTACGGCCCAGTTCCACGGTGAGTTTCACCGGGATATCCATAATCAGGTCGATATCCTGCAGCGAACCCGTGCCATCACCGCTTTCCAGTGATTTAAACACGTTGTCATCAGATGCTGCGCTGGTGGTTGCTGCCTGCTCGTTCATTGCCTCAGCCCACAGATCCATCTCGTCCGCAGAGCCGTTGTCGCCGGACGGTTTATTGCTGTCAGTCATGGGGCTGTTCCTCATTCAGCGAATTCAAAATCGGGTTAATCAAGTGTTCCACTCGCAGTGCATACTGTCCATTCAGCGTACCATATTGACTGGTCAATACCGGTACCCCATCCACATGCGCAATAATGCGATCGGGTTTCTCTATTGGTAATACATCACCAGGCTTAAGCTGCAGAATGCGTGACAGCCGCAATGACACATCAGCAAAATTTGCCACCAGTTCCAGCTCAGAGTGCTGGACCTGTTTCACCAGCGTATCGCGCCAGCTTTCGTCTTCCTGCCGCGAGTTTTCCAGCGGCGGGTTCACCAGCAATTCGCGCAACGGCTCAATCATGGTGAACGGAATACAGATATTAAATTCGCCCACCAGGTTGCCAATCTCCACCTGGAACGGTGTGGTGACCACAATATCGTTCGGTGAGGTGGTGATATTGGTAAATTTCACCTGCATTTCGGAACGCACATACTCCACGTCAAGCGGGTAGATGGCTTTCCACGCGTCGCTATACCCTTCCAGCGCCAGTTTCAGCATACGGCGGATCACGCGCTGTTCGGTGTGGGTGAATTCACGGCCTTCCACTTTCGTCGGGAAACGACCATCACCGCCAAACAGGTTATCCACCGCGATAAACACCAGGCTGGGGGAGAACACAAACAGTGCGGTTCCGCGCAGCGGTTTCAGGTGAATCAGGTTGAGGTTGGTCGGCACCGGCAGGTTACGGGCAAATTCATGGTAAGGCTGAATTTTAATTGCCCCAACGCTGATATCCGGGCTACGACGCAACAGGTTAAACAGTCCCATACGGAACGAACGTGCAAAACGTTCGTTGATAATTTCCAGCGCCTGCAGGCGCTCGCGCACCACGCGACGCTGGGTATTGGGATCATAGGGGCGAATCTCACTGTCGCCCGCCGTGTTACTGACGTCTTCTGCGCTGTCACTGTCGCCATTTAACAGCGCATCGATTTCCGCCTGGGAAAGAATGCTATCGCCCATCGATTCACCTCAAAATGAAGGCAGTAAACAGGACATCGTCCACTACCTGCGGAGGTTGACCTTTTACCAGCGGTGGAGCCAGTACCTGCTTGATCTGCGCCATCAGCGCCTGCTTGCCTTGTTCACTTGCCAGTTCAGAAGCGTTCTGGCGTGAGAGCAGGAGCAGTAACCGGCTGCGGATCTCTGGCAGATAGTCACTCATACGACGACGGGTCTCTTCATCGGGCAGACGCAGGGTAAAGCCTACGTACAGCACGCGGTCGGGATCGTTGTCTGGGTTGACCAGGTTAACCGTAAACGTATCAAGAGCAAAAAATACTGGCGCAGCAGGTGGTTCTTCTTTCGCCTTCTCGGTTTCAGCTGCGTCAGCGGGTTTGTTCATCATTCGCCAGACTGCATAGCCTGCCACGCTGCAAGCGGCCAGTGTTAACACCAGTAACACCGGAATCATAATAGAACGTTTGCGGCCTTTGGCCTTCGCGTTATCAGACATGTTGGCAGTAACTTCCTGTGAATTATGTTAGACGCCTGCTGGCGTTTCAGGTCAAATTATCCCGCGTCTTTCCGTGATCAATAGTCTGAAAAGACGCGCGTTTTGCTGTTAACTTTTTCGTTTGTTACTATCAGGCGAAAATATCGACAGCGCTACTGCCCGCCGCGCGCGCCTGCAGGGCGGCCGGAACGGCAATTGGCGTTATCTCACTGTCACCTTCCAGGACACTGGCAAAACTGCTGTTGCCACTGCTGCCGTCACGACGTGATTCCTGCTGACCGCTAAAGGATGAGCTTTGCGGCAGGCTGTCACTGCTGACGTTGCTCTGACCGAGGTTAATGCCACTTTCCGCCAGCGCGGTGCGCAGTTGCGGCAGGGCGGCTTCCAGTGCGGCACGTACCTGGCTGTGTCCTGAAACCATACTCAGCTGAGCCTGGTCATTGTCCAGTTTCAGGCTGATTTGAATTGAGCCCAGATCCTGTGGATGCAGGCGCAATTCTGCGTTCTGCTGACCGTTGCGGGTAAACATCAGCACCTGCTGGCTTAACGCCTGCTGCCACTCCGGGCTGCCCAGCTGCGCATTCAGCTGTGAGGTGGCTGGTGTCTGCGTGGTGGCGGAGGCGGTTGGGGTGCTGATCGCCGTGGTTGAACCGGCCACTGCCGCCGCAGCCGTACTCAGTGTGGTAACACTGGAAGGCGACACGGTCTGCTCTTTATTCTCTTCTTTACTCATACTGCTCAGTGCCTGCTGCAATGCGGTGCTGGCAGAAGAGGTACTGCTGGTGCTGCTGGTTTCGCTGTTGCTGCTGGTCAGCACAGGCGAAACCAGTGACGCGTTTTTACTGTCGACAACACTGCTGGCACTGGCGAGTTTAGCACCTGCGTCATCATTAATAGTAGCATCACTGTCAGTGGCAGCCGTTTTGCCGTTCAGGCTGTTCAGCGCGGCACTCAGTGCATTCAGCTGGCTGTTGGCACTTTTGCTCAGGTCGCTGATGCTGCTTTGCAACTGGCTCTGACTGGCGTTAGCGGTCAGTGGCTGCACGCTGTTCTGTGGCAGCATGGCAAATAATGCCTGCAATGTCTGCATGTCACTGTCAGTTAAGTCTTTTATTTTGCTGCTGTCTTTATCATCGGCGGATTTGCTGTCGCCTTTAACATTTTCCGTCTGCAGCAGTGAATTCAGCGTTTCCGGTTGCTCCAGCGCCGCGAGCAGGGCGTTCAGCTCACCGGCTGGCGTCTCCTCTTTGTCACTGGCGGCATCGGTTTTCAGCTGAGCCTTGTCCGTGCCGGATTGTTGCACCAGCGACAGCAGGCGGTTACCCAGCAGGGTTAAAAATTCTTTTGGCGTTTCACCCGCAGCCAGCAGAGAATCACCGGTTGCTGTTGCGTCAACGCCAGCATCAGAGCTGGCGGTCGCGGTCGTCGGAAGTGTTGGCAGCGTAATCATTCGCCTTTCCTCAATGATGCCCGTTGGGCAAATTCATCCATCCGTTTCTGATCGAGACGGTTTTCCTGTAATAACTCATTCGCCAGCGCGCGTGCCTGCAGGGTTTCATAGGCATGCAGCCGCTGTTGTTTGTCACGCCAGAAGGTCAGCGCCTGTTCCACTTTGGTATTCCACTGCGCCAGCTGATTGCGGTGCTGCTCAATGGCTTTCTCCAGGGTGGCAATAAACTGGTGGTAATTGACCCAGCGGGTGCTGGCGATGCCTTCTGACATATCGTCGTTCAGCTTGTTACGGTATTCGTCCTGGTAGTTGAGCAACATCGAGAGTTGTTCATCAGCCTGTTTTTGTGCACGACGCATATCGCCCAGCTGCACGGCAGCCTGCTCAACGTCTTTTTGCGCCAGTTCACGCAAGGTATCAATGGCACTGTTTTGTTTCGGCATGATGGCCCTCAACTACCGTAACCACGGCATTCCGTGGTGTTTATTAACCGAAAATGGCCTGCAGATGCAGGCAGGCGTCGTCGTACTGACTGCGCTCGAAAATTCCCTGTTGCAGGAAAGCTTCCAGTTCCGGGTAGAGCTTGATGGCTTTATCCAGCATCGGATCACTGCCTGCAGCATAAGCGCCGACGCTGATCAGATCGCGGTTGCGCTGATAGCTCGACAACAGTTGTTTAAATTGCCTTACTCGGGCGTAATGTGTTTCGTCGATTAACGATGTCATTGCACGGCTAATCGAGGCTTCGATATCAATTGCCGGGTAATGTCCCGCTTCGGCGAGGCGACGGGACAGCACAATATGGCCGTCGAGGATCGCGCGCGCGGAGTCGGCAATCGGGTCCTGCTGGTCGTCGCCTTCTGTCAGCACGGTATAAAACGCGGTAATTGAGCCGCCGCCATCAATGCCGTTACCGGCACGTTCTACCAGCGCCGGCAGTTTAGCGAACACGGACGGTGGATAACCTTTGGTGGCCGGTGGCTCACCAATCGCCAGGGCGATTTCACGTTGCGCCATGGCGTAACGGGTCAGGGAGTCCATAATCAGCAGCACATGCTGGCCACGGTCACGGAAATCTTCGGCGATACGTGTGGCATACGCCGCTCCCTGCATACGCAGCAGGGGAGAGACGTCAGCAGGCGCGGCAATTACGACCGAACGCGCGCGACCCTCAACCCCGAGAATATTTTCAATAAAGTCTTTTACTTCACGGCCACGTTCGCCAATCAGGCCCACCACAATCACGTCAGCTTTGGTGTAGCGCGCCATCATACCGAGCAGCACACTCTTACCGACGCCGGAACCGGCAAACAGGCCCATACGCTGACCACGGCCGACGGTGAGCAGGGCGTTGATCGCCCGCACGCCGGTATCAAGCACATCGGTGATCGGCGTGCGCTGTAACGGGTTAAACGGTGGAGTGATCAGTGGGGCGCGGTAGCCGGTTTCAGGCGCTGGCAAGCCGTCGAGTGGACGGCCGCTGCCGTCAAGCACACGCCCCAGCAACTGCGGCCCAAGCATCAGCTGTTTGCCGCTGTGCTGGTTGTCGCTCATTACGCGGGCAAAGACGCGCGCGCCCGGTAAAATGCCTTCGACTTCTTCCAGTGGCATCAGAAACAGCTTCTGACCATTGAAGCCGACCACTTCGCTTTCAACTTCCGAAATCTGATGACCATCGTTGCGTTCAATCACGCAGGTTGCGCCCAGCGGCAGTTGCAGGCCCGTGGCTTCCAGTACCAGACCTGTCGCGCGGGTCAGTCGACCATAACGACGTATTGTCGGCAGGTCCTGCATACGGGCTTCGAAAGCATCGAGTGCACCCAGCCAGCGCGAAAGACGTTTTGTCATTACAATTCTCCCGGCGCCGCCAGACGGCAGAGTTCGTGCCAGCGCGTGGCGATACTGGCGTCAAGGTCGCCATCTTCCGCGCCAACTTTACAGCCACCAGGATGCAGTGAACTGTCGGCCAGCAGACGCCAGCCATGCAGATCCAGCGTGGGGCCGAGTGTCTGCTCCACGCGCTGCAAATCGTCCGGGTGAACGCGCAGTTGTGGTTTGCCGCTGAACATCGGTTCCTGCTGCAGCATATGCTGGATCTGGCGGAGCAGGGCAGAGCCATCCACCGCGGTTGCCTGGCCGATCACCTGGCGCGCGGCTTCCAGCGCCAGCTGCATCAGACGCGAAGCAATCACGCTGTCCAGCGCTTCCAGCGTATGCTGGAATTCGGTTACCAGCTGCTGCATACGCGCTTGCAGTGGCGCCTGCTGCTGCTGGGCTTCCGCCAGACCCTGCTGATAACCAGCTTCATAGCCAGCATTCTGTCCGTCGCTGAGGCCTTTCTTCTGACCTTCGGCATAGCCTATGCCATAGGCTTCATTGCATACTTTGCTCTGCAACAACTCCAGCTCGTTTTGCTGCTCATGAGAATCATCAATTTCAATCTCAGGTGGCATCACGAACTCTTCAATCAGTGGTTTATCTGGCTGCGCTAAATCATCAGGCAGCCAGGTTTTCCACGGCCGGGAAGAAAAGGCATCAGACATAAGTTTCCTCGCCGCCGCCAATTACCATCTCGCCACTTTCCGCCAGTCGACGAACAATAAGCAGGATGGCTTTCTGTTCGTTCTCGACCATCGACATACGTACCGGACCACGGTTGGCCAGGTCGTCGCGCAGGATATCCGCCGCACGTGCTGACATGTTTTTGAGGAACTTCTCGCGCAGTGGCTGCTCGGCACCTTTCAGTGCGACCAGCAGCTGCTCGGATTCCACTTCCTGCAGCAGGCGCTGGATGCTGCGATCGTCGACATCCACCAGGTTCTCGAACAGGAACATCTCGTCGATAATTTTCTGCGCCAGTTCGCCGTCGAAGTCGCGAACCGCTTCCATAACTGCTTCTTCCTGCTGCGTTTTCATCAGGTTGATGATCTCGGCTGCGGTTCTCACGCCGCCCATCTTCGCACGCTTGAGGTTGGTGCCATCGAGCAGGGAGTTCAGTACTTCGGTCAGTTCCGCCAGCGCCGCCGGCTGGACGCCGCCGAAGGTGGCGATACGCAGCATCACATCGTTGCGCAGACGTTCGTCGAACAGCGCCAGGATATCGGCCGCCTGGCCACGCTTCAGGTGGACCAGTATGGTGGCGATAATCTGCGGGTGCTCGTCGCGAATCAGGTCCGCCGCCGCCTGCGGTTCCATGAAGTTCAGGGTTTCCATACCGGTGGTGGTTTCGCGCGTTTCGAGGATGTCTTCCAGCAGGCTGGAAGCACGCTCCTCGCCGAGCGCTTTGGTCAGCACCGAACGCAGGTAGTCGTTGGAGTTGAGGCTCAGTGCCGCATACTGCTCGGCGGTGCCTTCGAACTCACGTAATACCTCTGTCAGTTGTTTGTGCGACACATGGCGCATGTTGGCCATCGCGGCGCTCAGATGCTGTACCTCGCGGGTGCCAAGGTGTTTAAACACCTCGGCTGCACGCTCTTCACCAATCGTCATCATCAGGATGGCGCTTTTTTCAGTACCGGTCAGACTCATAGTTCGTTACTCATCCATTGGCGAATAACCAGCGCCACAACGCGTGGATCGTTTTCAGACATCTCGCGAATACGTTGGCTCATGACCTCAGCGCTCATACGATGCTGAGACTTACGTTCCTGCTCCAGCTCATCTTTGCTGAGCGTGACCGAGTAGGCTTCTTCTTCCTCTTGTGCCCGGGCAGCAGCCAGTTCAGCGGCGACCTGCTCCTGCTGACGCTTACGCATAATCTGCGGACGCACCAGTTTGCGGTAGAGGATGAAGGCGACCAGAGCAATCAGCAGCCAGCGACCGGCTTCCATCAGCTGATCAAAGAACGACTGCTGTTGCCAGAATGGCAGTTCGCCGCCGGTTGGATCAGTCTGGGTGAACGGTGAGTTCACGACGTTAATGCTGTCACCACGGTCGGTGGAGAAGCCCATCGCTTCACGCGTCAGATCTTCCACCTGCTTAATCTGCTGCTCAGTGAGCGCGATCTCTTTGCCTTCCGCATCAAGACGATAGTTCACCACCACGGCCACTGACAGACGCTTCACGCCACCCACATTCATTTTGGTATGGCGGATGGTGCGGTCTAACTCATAGTTGGTGGTATCGCTCTTGGTGGTGTTGGACGGCACCACACGGTTATTCGCGTTGTTCGCTGTCGCATTGGCATTGTTGGCGCCATTGGCGTTATTGGCATTGTTCGCGTTATTTGCATTGGTGTTGTTGGTGGCAATCGGCGCGTTGTTTGCCGGTGCTGGCTGATTGGACAGCGCACCCGGCACGCCGCCAGGATACTGACCACCCAGCTGCTCGCTGCCACTGCTCTGACGTGAGCGAATCGCGGCGTTATCCGGATTGGTGTTCGGTTTGTACTGCTCGTCAGTCTGCTCGCGGGTGTCGAAGTCGATCTGTGCGGTGACCTGGGCATGCACATTGTTCTGACCGAGGATTGGACCGAGAATCGCTTCGATACGCTGCTGATAGCGGCTTTCCACTTCAGTGGTGTATTTCAGCTGAGCATCGTTCAGGTCGCGACCTGCGGAGTCGGAGCGGGTCAGCAGACGACCGGCCTGATCCACCACGGTGACATTGCCTGGCGGTAAGCCGGGAACACTGCTGGATACCATATGTACGATAGCACTGATTTGTCCTTCATCCAGTGCACGACCCGGTTGCAGGTTCAGCGTGACAGAAGCGGAAGGCGCTTTCTGCTCACGGATAAACAACGTCGGTTTCGGCATGGCGAGGTGAACGCGGGCGCTTTTCACCGGACCAAAGGTCTCGATGGTACGCGCCAGTTCACCTTCCAGTGCTCGCTGGTAGTTAACCTGCTCGCTGAACTGGCTGATGCCGAACTTCTCTTTATCCAGCAGCTCGAAGCCGACAGAGCCACCTTTTGGCAGACCCTGTTGCGCGAGGCGCAGACGCAGCTCATGCACTTTTTCCGCCGGAACCATCAAAGCCCCACCGTTTTCATCGAAACGGTAGGGGATGTTCATCTGGGTAAGCTGCGTGACGATTGCGCCGCCGTCTTCGTCAGTGAGGTTGCTGTAGAGCACCTTGTACTCTGGCGCTTTCGCCCACAGTACCATGGCGACAACAGCCGCAATGACGAAGGCGGATGCGACGATAATAGGAATTCGTGGGTTTGCGCGCAGGCGAACCAAAAGGTCACTGAAGCCCTTCTTTGCTGGAGAATCCTGTGTTGCAGTAGCATTCATGACCATTTCCTGCCTGACAGTTGACCCGACTGTTTCACGTTGTGTGGTTGCAAAACTGACTCCCTGGATGCGGTTTGCAATCTAAAGTTCCACCTCAATGGATTGCCATTATTTTCTGAAACGTAAAATTTGATGGCTGGATAAGCCGTCACTTTTGCTGTTATTTGCGGGCTTTGTCTTATTGACATTAATGCTAACTTTGCTCTCGTTGAAAAATCTCTCTCGTAAACGTGGAGCTAACGATGGCAATTCAGGGCATTGAAAGCGTACTGCAGCAGATGCAGACGACGATGTTGCAGGCCAGCAACAAAAGTACGGATGTGACTGCCCATGCAGATTTCGCCGCTGAGCTGAAATCGGCACTGGGTAAAATCAGTGAAACCCAGACCGCTGCCCGCGCTCAGGCGCAGGATTTTGAGCTGGGTAAACCTGGTGTGGCGTTGAATGATGTGATGATTGACCTGCAGAAGTCGTCGATCTCGATGCAGATGGGTATCCAGGTGCGTAACAAGCTGGTGACGGCGTACCAGGACATCATGAGTATGCAGGTGTAGTACCGCTACATCTTTTCCGCACTGATGGGGTCGGGTTTGCGCTGCGTAATGCCAGTCCGCTGAACGCTGCCTCATCATGCTATTGATTCAGTCACAGATGCCGCCTTCGCGGTTTTTTGTGTTGAATAAAATAAGCCTGCTGACGCAGCAGATGAATTATTGCTGTCACAGCGACTTAAGGAAGGTGCGATTTAATCGTCAATTATGAGAACATAACCCTTTCTTTGACATAGACTTTTCACGATGCCCGCT
>NZ_CBFFRK010000073.1:0-22748 GCF_965644245.1 Erwinia sp. V71 | reverse complement strand
CGGTAGTTAACCCTTCCTCCTACACTCTCCACAATCATGTCCGAGCGTTGCACTTATTATCTGAATTCGCGCCTTACAAATCAATTGATAGCGATTACATTTTGAAACACTTTATTTATCTGTTATTTAGGATTTTCACCGTGTAGAAAGGCGTGCTGAAATGCGCTATTTTCAGCCTCGTCTGATAATCGATAATCAGAATCATGTCATAAACTTACCGGGTGCTATAACCCACTGGTTAGCAGAACCCTGTACGGTGAAAAATGCTGATTAACAGGGATAAGGTGAGTGTAACCGATTACACTAACGTGATCGGCGTCACTTTTTGCCGTCCGCGGGTTTTCTAACATGATAACAACAACACAGGCCCACCATTATTCGAGTGGCAGCCATGCTGCTGCTGCGAAGCATAACGGGCAAAGACAATCTGGAGGCGACATGCCTGGTAGTACTCAACACCGCAGAACATCTAATAAGGCGATGACCTTATTTGTCTGCTTTCTGGCGGCTCTGGCTGGGCTGCTGTTTGGCCTGGATATCGGCGTGATTGCCGGCGCCCTGCCGTTTATTGCCAAAGACTTCAATGTCACCAACCATCAGCAGGAGTGGATCGTCAGCTCGATGATGTTTGGCGCTGCCGTGGGCGCGATCGCCAGCGGCTGGATGTCCGCACGACTGGGCCGCAAAAAAAGCCTGATGGCAGGCGCGATCCTGTTTGTGATCGGTTCTCTGTGGTCAGCCTTTGCGCCGAACCCGGACATGCTGATTGTCGCGCGCGTCCTGCTGGGACTGGCGGTCGGCGTAGCGTCTTACACCGCTCCACTCTACCTGTCTGAAATTGCACCGGAAAAAATCCGCGGCAGTATGATTTCACTGTATCAGCTGATGATTACCATCGGTATTCTCGGTGCTTATCTCTCCGATACCGCGTTCAGCTATACCGGTAACTGGCGCTGGATGCTGGGCGTGATCACTATTCCGGCAATCCTGTTGCTGGTGGGCGTGTTCTTCCTGCCTAACAGTCCGCGCTGGCTGGCGGCAAAAGGTAACTTCCGCGATGCACAGCGGGTGCTGGACCGCCTGCGTGATACCAGCGAGCAGGCGAAGCGTGAGCTGGATGAAATCCGTGAAAGCCTGAAAATCAAGCAGTCTGGCTGGAGCCTGTTCAAAGACAACAGCAACTTCCGTCGTGCGGTGTACCTCGGCGTGCTGCTGCAGGTGATGCAGCAGTTCACCGGTATGAACGTAATCATGTATTACGCACCGAAAATCTTTGAGATTGCCGGTTTCGCCAATACCACTCAGCAGATGTGGGGCACCGTGATTGTCGGCCTGGTCAACGTGCTGGCGACCTTTATCGCTATCGGCCTGGTGGATCGCTGGGGACGTAAACCGACCCTGACACTGGGCTTCCTGGTGATGGCAGCCGGTATGGGCATCCTTGGTTCGATGCTGCATTTCGGTATCAACAGCACTGGCGCGCAGTATTTCGCTATCGCCATGCTGCTGATGTTTATCATTGGCTTCGCGATGAGCGCCGGTCCGCTGATTTGGGTACTGTGCTCGGAAATCCAGCCGCTGAAAGGACGTGACTTTGGTATCACTGTCTCCACCGCGACCAACTGGATTGCCAATATGATTGTTGGCGCGACCTTCCTGACCATGCTGAACACGCTGGGCAACGCGCCAACCTTCTGGGTTTACGCAGCGCTGAATATCTTCTTTATTCTGCTGACCCTGTGGCTGATCCCGGAAACCAAAGGTGTGACGCTGGAACATATTGAACGCAATCTGCTGTCCGGCAAAAAATTGCGTGATATTGGTTCACGCGACTGATACTCCCGGTATCAATACCGCCGGTAACCCGGCGGTATTTTTTCTTGTTCTCCCCTGATTTCATCTGAGATCGTTGCTCTTATACCTGGTCAGCAGAAGGGCGCTGTTTTTAGGCCTGTGCCTGTATAACGGCATCGCTTTTAGATCTGTGATGGCTCCGGAAACACGCTCAGCTCCGTAAAGACGCAAAAGCTGCCATCCATGGCCGATCGGCCCACGCCTTCCATGGCGCGGGACGCTTTCCTCCACTGACCGTGTTCCCTGCGCTTTGCATTTCTGTGTGGCTGCCCGTGAGCCCAATACAGCATCAGTCCTGTTGCATCCCCTGCCCCTGCCCATTATGCTTCCCGCTATGAAATCGCCCCGACTCCCCATCGCCTTACAGCAATCTGTGATGCGTGTGCTGCGCAGCAAACTGCAGCAAGCCAATCAGCGCCTCGAACGCAACTACCCGGAACCGAAACTGGTGTATCAGCAGCGTGGTACTGCTGCGGGCACAGCATGGTTGCAGGACTGGGAAATCCGCCTCAATCCGGTGCTGCTGCAGGAAAACCAGCAGGTATTTATTGATGAAGTGGTGCCGCACGAACTGGCGCATTTACTGGTCTGGAAATACTTCGGCCGCGTCGCACCCCACGGTAAAGAGTGGAAATGGATGATGGAGAGCGTGCTGGAGGTTCCCGCTCGCCGCACACACAAATTTGAAGTGGCTTCCGTGCGCAGCCGCGCCTTTCCCTATCGCTGCCGCTGCCAGCAACACCAGCTGACCGTACGCCGCCATAACCGCGTGCTGCGCGGCGAAAGCGAATACCGCTGCCTGCGCTGCGGCGATATTTTAACGCCCGGGGATTTCACGGATTCTTAAAAAGCAGCAACTGTGGCGAAAAAACAGCCGTAAAAAGCGTCGTTTATCGCCCTGTGATTCGTTATTCGCGCCGCATCTGTTACTCTGCGCAAAGTTTCCACCAGATGCCGAAAAAACAGATGATGTTGCGTAACATACTCACTCCATTAGCCGTAATTCTGCTGATCTCCTCCTTCAGCGCGCAGAGCCGCAATCCGGATAATTTCCAGCAAAATAACTTCCAGCAGGCAAAAGCGTACGCCTCTGAAATCAATGCAGATGCGCCGGGTTCATTCTATTGCGGCTGCAAAATCAACTGGCAGGGCAAAAAAGGCACGCCGGATCTCGCTTCCTGTGGCTACCAGGTGCGTAAAAACGCCAACCGCGCCAGCCGTATCGAGTGGGAACATGTGGTGCCCGCCTGGCAGTTCGGCCATCAGCGCCAGTGCTGGCAGGATGGCGGACGCAAAAACTGCAGTAAAGATGCCGAATACCGCCGTATCGAAAGCGACCTGCATAACCTGCAACCCGCAATTGGTGAAGTGAACGGTGACCGCGGCAACTTTATGTACAGCCAGTGGAATGGCGGTGAAGGGCAATATGGTCGCTGTGAAATGAAAGTCGATTTCAAACAACAGCTGGCAGAACCACCGGCACGGGCCCGTGGCGCAATTGCCCGCACGTACTTCTATATGCGCGACCAATACCAGCTGCGCCTCTCACGTCAGCAAACCCAGCTGATGACCGCGTGGGATAAGCAGTATCCGGTCACTGCATGGGAGTGCGAACGAGACAAACGTATCGCTCGGGTACAGGGCAACCACAATCCCTATGTACAGCAAGCTTGCCAGCGGTAAAAACCCTGCCCTAAACTAATCTCTTTCTCTTTCTTACCGTACGGGAGTAACCCGTACGGGTTATTTTCAGGATTTATATGCGTATACCTCGCATTTACCATCCCGACAGCCTGCTCGTCGGGAGTGAAGTCGCCCTGTCAGAAGATGCCGCAAACCACGTTGGCCGCGTACTGCGCATGAGCAACGGCCAGGCGCTGGAACTGTTTGATGGCAGTAATCTGACTTTTGCAGCAGAAATTATCCAGGCGGATAAAAAACACGTTAAAGTAAAAATCCTCGACAGCCGCGCTGACAACCGCGAATCGCCATTGCATCTGCATCTTGGCCAGGTCATGTCGCGTGGCGAGAAGATGGAATTTACCATTCAGAAATCGATCGAACTGGGCGTAAACGTGATTACCCCCTTGTTTTCTGAACGCTGCGGCGTAAAGCTGGATGCTGATCGTCTGGCGAAAAAAATCCAGCAGTGGCAAAAAATCGCCATTGCCGCCTGTGAACAGTGCGGACGCAACACCCTGCCCGAAATCCGCGAGGCGATGACGCTGGAGAGCTGGTGCGCGGAAGCAGAGAGCGGGCTGAAGCTCAACCTGCATCCGCGGGCGCAACACAGCATCAATACGCTGCCGCTGCCCGTAGAACGCGCGCGCCTGCTGATTGGTCCGGAAGGCGGTTTATCGGCAGATGAGATCGCGATGACCGCGAAACAGGGTTTTACCGATATTTTATTAGGACCGCGTGTGCTGCGTACGGAGACCACCGCGCTGACGGCAATTACCGCCCTGCAGGTGCGTTTCGGCGATCTGGGATAAGCGCAGCAGCCCATAGAGTGAAGTCACCGTGCCGGGGTTATGCGAGACTACGGCTAAATATCAAAGATTTGAGCGTTATCTGCCCAGCCCCGAAATGGCAGGCAAGGTAGCGTTCAAAAAGGAGAAAAAATGATTAAGCTTGGCATCGTGATGGACCCCATCACCTCCATCAATATTAAAAAAGACACCAGCTTTGCAATGCTGCTGGAAGCACAGCGTCGCGGTTACGAAATCCACTATATGGAGATGAACGATCTCTATCTGCGTAAAGGCGAAAGCCGTGCGCGTACCCGCCTGCTCAGCGTCGAGCAGAACTATGACAAATGGTTCGAGTTTGGCAGCGAGCAGGATATTGCGCTGGCCGATCTGAACGTGATCCTGATGCGTAAAGATCCGCCGTTCGATACTGAATTCATCTACGCCACCTATATTCTTGAGCGTGCGGAAGAGAAGGGTACGCTGATCGTCAATAAACCGCAGAGCCTGCGCGACTGCAATGAGAAGCTGTTTACGGCATGGTTTGCGGAACTGACGCCGGATACGCTGGTCACACGTAATGCCCAGCAGATCCGTGAGTTCTGGCAGGAGCATGGCGATATTATCCTGAAGCCACTCGATGGCATGGGCGGCGCATCGATTTTCCGCGTCAAACAGGAAGACCCGAATCTGTCGGTCATCACTGAAACCCTGACCGGTCACGGCAACTTCTACTGCATGGCGCAAAACTATCTGCCGGCGATTAAAGACGGTGATAAACGTGTGCTGGTGGTGGACGGCGAGCCGGTGCCTTACTGCCTGGCGCGTATTCCGAAATCAGGTGAAACCCGCGGCAATCTGGCGGCAGGCGGACGTGGTGAAGCGCGCCCGTTAACCGAAAGCGACTGGGAGATTGCCCGTCGTGTCGGTCCAACGCTGAAAGCGAAAGGGCTGATTTTTGTTGGTCTGGATATTATTGGCGACAAGCTGACGGAAATTAACGTCACCAGCCCGACCTGCGTGCGTGAAATCGAAGCGGCCTTCCCGATTTCGATCACTGGCATGCTGATGGATGCGATTGAAAAACGCCTGGCGTGATTATTTACACGGGGCGTCAGCCCCGTGGCTTACCCGTTAACCGCACAGCACCATGACACCGTGGCCGTTAACCACAACACAGAACGAGTGATAATGAATTTACAGCACCACTTCTTGATTGCCATGCCCGGACTGCAGGATCCTTTTTTCAAACGCTCAGTGGTTTATATTTGTGAGCACAATGATGAAGGCGCCATGGGTTTGATCGTCAATAAGCCGATGGAAAATTTAACGGTCGACGGTATCCTCAGAAAACTCAAAATTTCCCCGACGCCGCGCGATCCTGAGATCAAACTCGATAAACCGGTATTTGCCGGGGGTCCACTGGCGGAAGATCGCGGTTTTATTTTGCATACCGCGCAGCGTATTTTTGCCTCCAGTATTCGCGTCTCCGAAAACACCGTGATCACCACCTCACGCGATGTGCTGGAATCGATTGCCACCCCGGAACAACCGGAGCAGGTACTGGTGGCGCTGGGTTACTGTGCCTGGGAAAAAAATCAGCTCGAAGGTGAATTGCTGGAAAATGCCTGGCTGACTGCGCCAGCGAACAGCAATATTCTGTTCCATACACCCATCGCCGATCGCTGGCGCGAAGCAGCGAAGAGCATTGGTGTGGATATTCATAATATCGCGAATGAAGCAGGTCACGCCTGATGTCCGCTATGACGCTGCTGTCGTTTGATTTCGGCACCAAAAGTATTGGCGTTGCGGTGGGGCAACAGCTGACAGGCACCGCCCGCCCGCTGACGGCAATCAAAGCGCAGGATGGTATCCCGGACTGGGATATCATCGGGAAGCTGCTGAAAGAGTGGCAACCTGACCTGCTGATTGTGGGCCTGCCGCTGAATATGGATGGCACTGAACAGCCACTCACCGCCCGGGCGCGTAAATTCGCCAACCGCCTGCATGGCCGTTTTGGCCTGCAGGTGGAGTTACAGGATGAACGGCTGAGCACAGTGGAAGCGCGCGCCGACCTGTTTGCCCGCGGAGGATTCCGTGCGCTGAATAAAGGCAGTGTCGATTCACTTTCTGCGGTGATTATTCTGGAAAGCTGGTTTGAGAATAACTGATTAACATATTAATTTAATATTATTTATCTGTGCGGGCTAATGTGACAATACCCGCAAAAATAAATCTATTCCTTATACTTAAGGAAGGTGCGATTTAATCATTCAAAGTTCTGTTCATGACTACAATGATTGCCGTTCATCTATCGTTTTCAGTGTTTTGGGCGGTTCTTTGTTCATTTACCATACGATGACAGGACGAAAAAATGGTTCCCATCGAATTAATCGCACCTTCCTTAAACAGTGCTTTTACCTGGGGAAGTGATGATTTTAGTTTCTCGTTACAGCTAACCTATTACCCTCGAAAAACATTTATGTTTACCTGGAGAGATGGGAAATTTCATCCACCGGAAAATATTGCAGAGCTGATTGAGATAGTAACGCAATTATATACATCCCACGGTAACTCCAGTCAGCAGGTTGAGAAAGTTATCACTCAGACAACGTCAATACTGACCAGCATGCAGTCAGACGAGGCAATGCGGCAACAGGCAGAAATCAGCATGGCGGAATCAGGGCAGACGTTGCAGGAGGCCATACCCAAAAAACGGGAAACGAATCAGCCTCCCCTGCCCGACTTGCTGACACAAGCCACGCAAGCTAACAGCAGGCTCACGGTCTCCGTAGAAATATCGGCCGAACAGCAGCAGGAAGAAAATATCGATGAAGTGATACCTTATGGCATCAGACCACGCACGAAAAGCCAGCTACGCAAAAGAACCACTTCCGTTTTAGACGTCAGCGACGTTAAAGAGAATACACTGGCATCGACAGAAGAGGATTACAGGCAACGCAGCAGCAGTCTGATCGCCAGAGAATCCCAGTTAGCTACCAGAACAACCAAAAGTCGGGACAACAAGACACCAGCAGAAGATGATACCTTCAGACCCCGCAGCCGCACTCTGGAGATCAGAAAACACCGCACGTCGAGTGAGCATTCTGATTAAGCCACCAGCCGCCTTGCCTCAGGGCAAGGCGCACTCACCCTCCGCAATCACACCTTCCGCCACTCGCTGGCGATAACTCTGTTCAAAGGTGCGCATACCTGCCTGTATTCCGGTCTGTAATAAACCAGGAAGCTGATGGTTTTTCCCCTCACGGATTAAATTCGCCACCGCGGGTGTGTTGACCAGCACCTCAAACAGCGCCACCCGACCGCCCTGCTTACCCGCCACCAGCTGCTGTGCCACCACCGCTTTCAGGCTACCCGCCAGCTGACAACGCACCAGATTCTTTTCCGCCGCCAGAAAGACATCCACCAGCCGGTCAATCGCCTGCGCTGCGCCACGGGTATGCAGCGTCGCCAGCACCAGATGCCCGGTTTCCGCCGCGGTCAGCGCCAGGCGAATCGTCTCACTGTCGCGCAACTCACCCAGTAAGATCACATCAGGATCTTCCCGCAACGCTGCGCGTAGTCCCTGCTGAAAAGAGCTACAGTGCTGGCCAATTTCCCGCTGCTGGATCAGCGACTGCTGGCTGTGATGGATAAATTCCACCGGATCTTCCAGCGTAATAATATGCAAATCGCGCTGCTGGTTCAGCATGCCGATCATCGCCGCCAGCGTGGTGGATTTTCCGCTGCCCGTCGCGCCGCTAATCAGCAACAGTCCATCCTGCTGTTGCAATAATGCCGGGATCACCTCAGGCAGCCCCAGTGCCGCCAGCGGCGGGCAGTCACTGGCGATCAAACGCAGCGCCAGCGAGATCCCCAGACGCTGGTGAAACGCGTTAGCGCGCAGCCGGGCACCACTGGTCAGCGTCAGGGCAAAATCGACATGGCCCGTCGCGGCAAATGCCTCGCGCTGAGCATGATCCAGCCAGCTCATCACCAGCGACTCCAGCACATCAGCATTCACTTCCGCCAGATTAGGGATGACTGACAAACGCCCGTGACAACGCCACTGCGGCAAATGGCCACTGCAAAGGTGCAGATCGGCGGCGTTATGCTTTACACTAAGAGCCACAATTTCGTCCAAATCCATAAAGTTCTCCTGACCATGACCTCAATTCAGCAAAACCTACAGCAAGTCCGCCAGCGAATCTCAGCGGCATGCGAACGTTGCGGCCGCGATCCAGCAGGAGTTACGCTGCTTGCAGTCAGTAAAACCAAACCTGCGAGCGCGGTCGAAGAAGCCGCCGCAGCAGGGCAAATTGCTTTTGGTGAAAACTATGTGCAGGAAGGCACCGATAAAATTCAGGCGCTGGCCGCGTATCCTCAGCTGGAATGGCACTTTATCGGTCCGCTGCAATCCAACAAGAGTCGTCTGGTGGCGGAAAACTTTGCCTGGTGCCACACCGTGGACCGGCTGCGTATCGCCACCCGTCTGAACGAGCAGCGTCCCGCACATCTGCCACCGCTGAATGTGCTGATTCAGATAAACATCAGCGACGAAAGCAGCAAATCTGGCATTATGTTGCAGGACTTACCCGCGCTGGCGCAGGAAATCGCCCGGCTGCCGCAGCTGACATTGCGCGGCTTAATGGCAATCCCCGCACCAGAAAGCGACTATCAGCGCCAGCTGGCGGTATGCCAGCAGATGGCGCAGGCGCTGGAGCAGTTAAAGCAACACTATCCATCGGTCGATACGCTGTCGCTGGGGATGAGCGACGATATGGATGCCGCCATCGCGGCAGGCAGTACCATGGTGCGCATTGGCACCGCGATTTTTGGCGCGCGTGACTACACTCACGCCACTCACAACAACCACTGAGGAACCTCATGCTGACGTTGACTTTTCTGGTCAAGACCCTGATCGATCTTTACGTAATGGTGCTGCTGCTGCGTATCTGGATGCAGTGGTCACGCTGTGATTTTTACAACCCGCTGGCGCAGTTCGTGGTGAAAGTGACCCAGCCCGTGGTGAAACCGCTGCGCCGTATTATTCCGGCGATTGGCCCGATTGATACCGCTTCGCTGCTGCTGGCGTTTGTGCTGACCACGCTGAAGTACCCGATTTTACTGCTGATTCAGGTGGGTGCGATGTCGGTCGATCCGATGAACCTGCTGGTGGGGCTGCTGGCACTGGTGAAGTCCGCCGGTTACCTGGTTTTCTGGGTGATTATTATCCGCTCGCTGATGAGCTGGATCAGCCAGGGACGCGGTGCAGTCGACTATGTGCTGATTCAGTTAACTGAGCCGCTGATGGCACCAGTACGCCGCATTATTCCGGCCATGGGCGGTATTGATTTCTCCGCGATGGTGGTGATTCTGGTGCTGTATCTGCTCAACTACCTCGGCATGGATCTGTTCCCTGGCCTGTGGTATCTGCTGTAACGCGTTAATGATGAATTCTGGATCTGTTATGCAAAAAGTTGTACTCGCAACCGGTAACCCGGGCAAAGTTCGCGAACTGGCCGACCTGCTGGCGGCCTTCGGCCTGGATATCGTGGCGCAGACCGAACTCGGCGTCGAATCTGCCGAAGAGACCGGTTTAACCTTTATTGAAAACGCCATCCTCAAGGCGCGTCATGCCGCGCAAATTACCGGCCTGCCAGCGATTGCCGATGATTCTGGCCTGGCGGTGGATGCGCTGGGCGGCGCACCGGGTATCTACTCGGCGCGCTACGCCGGTGAAGACGCCAGCGACCAGCAGAACCTCGAAAAACTGCTGGCGGCACTGCAGGACGTACCTGACGATCGTCGTCAGGCGCAGTTCCACTGCGTGCTGGTGTATGTGCGCCATGCGGCAGACCCGACGCCGCTGGTGTTCCACGGCAGCTGGGAAGGTGTGATTACCCGTGCCGCCGCGGGTAATGGTGGCTTTGGTTACGACCCTGTTTTCTCTATCCCGGAACTGGGTAAAACCGCAGCTGAACTGACAAAGGATGAGAAACGCGCTGTATCCCACCGCGGCAAAGCATTGACGCTGCTGTTGGAAGCAATGCGCAATGGCTAACCGTCCACCACTGAGCCTGTATATTCATATTCCGTGGTGCGTACAAAAGTGCCCTTACTGCGATTTCAACTCTCATGCGCTTAAGGGCGAGGTGCCGCACGAAGAGTATGTGCGTCACCTGCTGGCCGACCTGGATAACGATCTGCCGCTCACCGGCGGGCGTGAAGTGCGTACCATCTTTATTGGTGGTGGCACGCCCAGTCTGTTAAGCAGTGAAGCAATGATGATGCTGATGGACGGTGTACGGGCGCGTCTGCCGCTGGCGCCTGACGCGGAAATCACCATGGAAGCTAACCCGGGCACGGTAGAGGCTGACCGTTTCAGCGGCTACCAGCGCGCGGGCATCAACCGTATCTCGATTGGCGTACAAAGCTTTAGCCCGCAGAAACTGCAACGTCTGGGGCGTATCCACGGTCCGGAAGAAGCGAAACGCGCGGCACACCTTGCCGCCGGGCTGGGACTGCGCAGCTTTAACCTCGATTTAATGCACGGCCTGCCGGACCAGACGCTGGAAGAGGCGCTGGATGACCTGCGTCAGGCAATTGCGCTCAATCCGCCGCATCTTTCGTGGTATCAGCTGACCATCGAGCCGAACACCATGTTCAGTTCGCGGCCGCCGAAACTGCCGGATGACGATGCGCTGTGGGATATTTTTGAGCAGGGTGACCGCCTGCTGACCGCGGCCGGTTACCAGCAGTATGAAACCTCAGCCTATGCGAAGCCGGGTTACCGCTGCGAGCATAACCTCAATTACTGGCGTTTTGGCGACTATCTCGGCATCGGCTGTGGCGCGCACGGTAAACTGACACAGGATGATGGCCGCATTATCCGTACCGTGAAAACCCGTCATCCGCGTGGTTTTATGGCCGGTAACTATCTGGATCGTCAGTATGAAGTCGCGGAGAGCGAAAAACCGTTCGAATTCTTTATGAACCGTTTTCGTCTGCTGGAAGCCGCGCCACGACAGGAATTTGTCGCGTATACCGGTCTGGATGAGAGCGTGATTCGCCCGCAGATTGATGAAGCGCTGGCGAAAGGTTATCTGACGGAAACGGCGGAGACCTGGCAGATTACGGAGAAAGGGAAACTGTTCCTGAACTCCCTGCTGGAGCTATTTTTAGCTGAGGATTAAGCTGGCAGCCACATGGCATCGCCAGACTGCTCCCCTCTCCCATCCCAACGTTTACGAACCACATCCCTGTGGTTCGCCCTTCGGGCCGAAGCAAGCTTCGGTCAAATTCGTTCCTGACGAATTTGTCCCCCGCTCTGCGGGGGAAAGGGCGGTTCGGTACACATTTGCAGCATAGCGCCAATGCTTTAACTGGCTTTGCTATTTCTTCACCGCCACCAGCAGATCTTTTCGCTGCCCTTCCAGCGTTGTCACACGATTACAGACTTCATGACCAAAGTTCTGGAAATCCTGTTCCTGCTTACTCCACTCAGCCTGAATCGCCTGCTGTAAGCCACCGAGATTGCCCATAATCGCCTGCAGCGGATTATTGCCGGATGCCGCCTGTTTCGTGCCCATCTCATTCAGGCTGTCCTGCAACACACCGCCCAGCGTGCTCTGCACCAGACGCTCGCCATCCTGACGCACCTGGTCAATCGCCTGATGATGGAAGGTTAAGCCGTCGCTGCGATGTTCAATAATGCGGTTCATTTGCTGTTTCAGCTGGCCGTTGAGCGTGGTCAGCCGCGAACGCACATTGCTGTCGCTGCCCAGCTTGTCGACAATCACCCGATCCAGCGCCACACGCCCTTTTTCCAGGCGTTCTGTCGCGCCCTGATCCACCCATGGCAGATCACGACGCAGTGCATTCTGATAATTAATCGCTTTCTGGCGCGTCGCGGCATCCACCGTGACCGGGCTGCCGTTGTACTGCACATTCCCTTCAGGAGAGATCTCCAGATTGCCGTTCGCCCCGACGACCTGCACGCTCTGCGGCTTAATCACCACATCGTCCTGCGGCTTCACACTGCACTCATAGGCGGCCTGCGCCTGACCTGCAGCCACCAGTAACGCGACAACCAGCGCTTTACGAATCATGGAGTCTCCTGCTTGACAAAAAAATGGGCGGCCTCATTGCCGCCCTCTTCACTACTTAGTCCCACCAAACGTCAAACAGTTCCGAAACCGTGACATCTTTGAGATTACGCGCCGTCAGCCAGTTGCGCACCAGTTCACGATGCTCGTCGGTGCACTTGCCGAGTTTCTCCAGGCAAATCAGCCCTTCCCACTGCAGATAGCCGCTGCCATCAAAAGCCAGGCCGTTTGGCGCAATCACTTCATTGATCAGCGCATCAACGGTGCTGTCGATCTGCTCTTCACTGGTGCCTTCTGCAAAGCTCCAGTTAACGGTAAAGCCCAGTTCCTGAAACTCATCAATGTGCATCTTCTTGCGCAGACGACGACTACGTTGTGTTGCCATTATTTCACCCTCTCAAACATCAGATCCCATACACCGTGTCCTAAACGCTGACCACGTTGCTCGAATTTGGTTAACGGACGCGACTCCGGTCGCGGTACAAAATTATTTTCAGCGGACAGATTCTTATAACCTGCCACACTGTTCATGACTTCCAGCATATGTTCAGCGTAAGCTTCCCAGTCGGTCGCCATATGGAACACACCACCCAGCTTCAGCTTACGCAGCACCAGCTCGGCAAAGGGGACCTGCACAATGCGACGTTTATTATGACGCGCTTTATGCCATGGATCGGGGAAGAACAGCTGCACCATACGCAGCGAGTTATCCGGGATCATCTTATTCAGCACTTCCACTGCGTCATGACACATCACGCGCAGGTTCTCTGTGCCCGCCTCATACGCCGCGCCGAGGCAGGCACCGACACCCGGAGAGTGCACTTCAATACCGAGGAAGTTTTGCTGCGGGTTGCTGCTGGCCATCGTGACCAGCGATGCGCCCATACCGAAACCGATCTCCAGTACCACTGGCGCTTCGCGGCCAAACAGTGCGGCCAGATCCACCGGTTCCTGCTGGAACTCGACGCCCATCACCGGCCAGTAATCATCCAGCGCCTGTTGCTGGCCTTTGGTTAAGCGGCCCTGGCGGCGGACAAAGCTGCGGACACGGCGCATCGCACGGCCGTTTTCATCAAATTCGGGGGAGATGACGTCATTAATCATTTGGTTGCCTGTTAATCAGCTTTTCAGCAAATGCGGGCATTATGCAAAGTTAGCGCGCAGAAGCAAGCCCTGGAAAGTTCCGGTTTACAGTACCGGGCGACTGTGCTGCAATTCCTGCCTCAGTGTAGAGTAATAACGGAAAATTTCCTCCCGATGATGCAAGCGCAACAGTTCGCGCAACAAGTGCTGGACTGGTATCAGCGCTTTGGACGCAAAACCCTGCCGTGGCAGCAGGAAAATACGCCCTATAAAGTGTGGCTCTCTGAGGTGATGCTGCAGCAAACTCAGGTCGCCACCGTGATCCCCTATTTTGAGCGCTTTATGGCGCGTTTCCCGACCGTCACCGATCTCGCCGCGGCACCGCTGGATGAAGTGCTGCACCTGTGGACCGGGCTGGGCTACTATGCGCGGGCGCGCAATCTGCATAAAGCGGCGCAGCAGGTGGTTAATCTGCACGGCGGCGAGTTTCCGCAGACTTTCGACGAAGTCGCTGCGCTGCCTGGCGTTGGTCGCTCCACCGCGGGCGCCATCCTCTCGCTGTCGCTGGGTCAGCATTTCCCGATTCTTGATGGCAATGTGAAGCGCGTACTGGCGCGCTACTGCGCGATTGATGGCTGGCCGGGGAAAAAAGAGGTAGAGAAAAAACTGTGGGACGTCAGCGAGCAGGTAACTCCGGCGCAGGGCGTCAGCCAGTTTAACCAGGCGATGATGGATATCGGCGCCATGGTATGCACGCGCAGTAAACCAAAGTGTGAAATCTGCCCGGTCAATCCAGGCTGCATGGCCTATGCCAACGGCAGCTGGGCAAAATATCCTGGCAAAAAACCGAAACAGACACTGCCGGAACGCACCGGCTGGTTTTTACTGATGCAGCGTGGCGATGGCGTGTGGCTTGAACAGCGCCCGCCAGTCGGCCTGTGGGGCGGTCTGTACTGCTTCCCGCAGTTCAGCACTGAAGAAGAGTTGCAGCAGTGGCTGCAACAGCGGGCGATCGATAGCAGCCAGCTTAGCCAGCTGATCGCCTTCCGCCATACCTTCAGCCACTTCCACCTCGATATTGTTCCGATGTGGCTGGAACTGCCCGCGGCACGCACAGCCATGGATGAAGGCGCGGGTCTCTGGTATAACTTAGCGCAGCCACCGTCTGTGGGACTGGCCGCGCCGGTTAAGCGTCTGCTGAACGAACTGCGTCAGCCACAGCAAATGACGCCAGACCCACAATAATTCGGGCTGCAGGAAGGCGACAAGCCCGTGAATCCCCAGGAGCATAGATAACTATGTGACTGGGGTGAACGGGCGCAGGCAACGCATCTGCAGCTTGAAGTATGACGGGTATGAGTACTCGCGTGATACAAGAGGAAGAGTAATGAGCCGCACTATTTTTTGCACCTTTCTGCAACAGGATGCCGAAGGGCAGGACTTCCAGCTCTACCCTGGTGAGCTGGGCAAACGCATCTACAATGAGATCTCGAAAGAAGCCTGGTCGCAATGGATGAAGAAGCAGACCATGCTGATCAACGAGAAAAAACTCAACATGATGAACCCTGAAGATCGCAAACTGCTGGAACAGGAGATAGTGAAATTCCTGTTCGAAGGCAAAGACGTCCATATCGAAGGCTTTACCCCGCCAGAAGAATAATCAGACGGGCCTTACGCGGGCCCCATTTTTTTGGGCCAGACACAGACAAAAAATGAAAAAATTGATTGCCTTGCTAGTGATAGCACCGCTATTAGTCTCCTGCTCCGGGAAGAAAAATCAGTATCACGAAGAGTGGGTTAAAGACACCAACGGTTTTGACATTCTGATGGGCCAGTTTGCCCATAACATTGAGAACATTTGGGGTCTCAATGAGGTGCTGATCGCCGGTCCAAAGGACTACGTGAAATATAGCGATCAGTACTACACCCGCAGCCACATCAACTTCGATGCCGGTACTATTACCATCGAAACCATTGCCGGCACGAACCCGACCGAGAGTCTGCGTCAGGCGATTATCACCACCCTGCTGATCGGCGACGATCCGAGCAATGTCGATCTCTATTCTGACGCCAACGATATTCAGATCAGCAAAGAACCGCTGCTGTACGGCCAGGTGCTGGATAATACCGGCCAGCCCATCCGCTGGCAGGGCCGCGCCGCCAGCTTTGCTGACTACCTGCTGCAGAACAAACTGCAGCGCCGCACTTCTGGCCTGCATGTGATCTGGTCGGTCACCATTCCAATGGTGCCAAACCACCTGGATAAACGTGCGCATAAATACCTGCCAATGGTGCGCAAAGCGTCGGAAAAATATGGCGTCGATCAGTCGCTGATCCTGGCCATTATGCAGATTGAATCAAGCTTCAACCCGTATGCCGTCAGCCATTCTGATGCGCTGGGGCTGATGCAGGTGGTGCAACACAGCGCCGGGGTGGACGTGTTCCGTATGCAGGGCAAATGGGGCAAGCCAAGCCGCAGCTACCTGTTCGATCCGGAGAACAATATCGATACCGGCACCGCTTACCTGTCGATTCTGCAGGGTAACTATCTGGCGTCGATCAGCAACACCACTTCACGGCGTTATGCGGTGATCACCGCCTATAACGGCGGCGCAGGCAGCGTGCTGCGTACCTTCTCCAGTGACAAGAACCGCGCATTCGACATCATTAACAATATGTCGCCGAATGAGGTTTACCAGACGCTGACCACTAACCATCCGTCTGCTGAGTCACGTCGCTATCTGTACAAAGTGAACAAAGCGCAGACCGGCTATCGCCGTTACTGACGTTTTCAGCTGCTGTTGCAGGCGGCTGTAAGCTGGCATGAGGGGAAACATTCCGATGGCTCCGCAGCGGCTTGTCCGCACAGGAGCGCGGAATGGTCGCTCCGGAGAATGCGGGCAGTCAGACGACAGGATAAAAAAACGGCGAGCATTAGCTCGCCGTTTTGCTTACGGGATCATATCCCCTGGTGCTGGCATCAAAGTGATTGCCGAAAAAATCGTTTAACGCGTGATATGTTTAAACTGCCGGGTGGTATCGGTTAATGCCGTTTCCGTTGGCAGACGCTCCATCGAACTGGCGCCGTAGAAACCATCGCACAGCGGGCAGTTATCGAGAATATATTGCGCATCTTCCGGCGACGAAATCGGGCCGCCATGGCACAGCACAATCACATCCTTACGCACCGCTTTGGCCGCTTCCGCCCACTGATTAATCAGCGGCACACAATCCGCTAACTTCAGCGCCGTTTCTGCACCGATATTGCCGCCCGTGGTCAGTCCCATATGCGGCACAATAATATCAGCGCCGGCCTGGGTCATTGCCACCGCATCTTCGGTGCTGAAGACATAAGGCGTGGTCAGCATATCTTTCTGATGTGCCAGACGGATCATCTCCACTTCCAGCTCATAGCCCATACCGGTTTCTTCCAGATTGGCGCGGAAATTACCGTCAATCAGGCCCACCGTCGGGAAGTTTTGCACGCCAGAAAAACCCAGTGCTTTCAGTTCATCGAGAAACTTATCGAACTGGCAGAAGGGATCGGTGCCATTCACACCGGCCAGCACTGGCGTGTGTTTCACTACCGGCAGTACCTCTTTCGCCATATCGACGACAATTTCATTAGCATTGCCATATGCCAGCAGACCCGCCAGCGATCCGCGCCCCGCCATACGATAGCGTCCGGAATTGTAGATAACGATCAGATCGATGCCGCCCGCTTCCTCACACTTCGCGGACAGGCCAGTCCCCGCTCCACCACCGATAATCGGTTCACGCCGGGCAATCATCGCCCTGAATTTACTCAACAGCTCCTGGCGATTAAACGCAGGCATAATTATTTCTCCCTGGCAACGAGGCCGCGAAATGCCGCCACCGCCGCATCTGCAAACAATGGATCGTTAATGTTATAAGGCAGGTACTGAATCCGGCGCTTGTCGGTCTGCACCAGCTCTTTTTCCAGTGTGGTGATAAACGCCTCACTGGCCTCCGGCCACCAGAAGGCTTGTCCCGGAGCGTCCAGCGCTGAAAAACCACCCTGCGGGACGAGGAAAATCACCTCGCCATGGCAGCGATTCAGTTTTGCCGCGATCCATTTCGCCATCGCCACATTCTCTTCCGGCGTGGTACGCATCAGCGTGACCTGGGCATTATGGTGGTAGAACAGACGGTCTGCATATTTTGCCGGCACTGTCGATGGATGACCGAAGTTGACCATATCCAGTGCACCGGCAGAGATCACGCAGGGCACTTCGGATTTTGCTATCGCATCGAAGCGATCTTCACCGCAGGCCAGCACGCCGCCGAACAGCAAATCACACACTTCGGTGGTGGTAAGATCGAGTAAACCCGCCAGCATGCCGCTGTCAGCCAGTTTCTCCATCGCCTTACCACCGCTGCCTGTAGCGTGAAACACCAGGCAGTCGTAGTCGCTTTCCAGCGCCTTACTCACCGCCTGAATACAGGGGGTGGTGACACCAAACATGGTCAGGCCGAGCGCGGGTTTATCAGAGGCATCCGCTGCCACGTCAAACAGCACCGCACCGGCAATCTGATGCGCCGCATTGCCAAGCACCTGACGTGAGATACGGTTAAGACCAGAAACATCGGTCACGGAGTAGAGCATGCTGATATCGCTGGCACCAACGTACCCAGAGACATCGCCAGAGGCCATGGTGGAGACCATCACTTTCGGCACACCGACCGGCAGCGCCTGCATCGCGGGCGTAATCAACGCCGTGCCGCCGGAACCGCCAAGGCCGATAATGCCCGCCACATCGTCGCGGCGGCTGAGGAAGATTTCAAACGCCGTCGCCATCGCATCAATGGCACGACCACGGTCACCACAGAACACCGCCGACGCCCCCTGCGGGTGGCAGGCGGCAACACTTTCCGCGCTAAAATCGACCTGCGCAGCGTGGCTAAGTGATTGAGTTGAAAGGTCAACTGTTAATACTTTAGCGCCGCTACGGGAAATTAAGTCACGAACAAAATACAGTTCATTTCCTTTAGTATCTACCGTCGCTACGGCATAGATAAAACCGCTATCCTTTTTCATTTCTTTGGCTCAATCCTGTCATATTAATGAATAAAGAGTTGATTAACCTGAAATAAAAACCACAATTTTCCTTGTGCAAACGAACTGTCGCGTTATGCTGAGATAACAGTAACACCCATTTAATTGATAAATCAATAGAATGAAACATCAGTCTCATTGATATATATCAAGATTTCGGGGCGTTACTGCCTGTGGAAACGGCGTAGCTTTAAGCCATTACTGGCCGTTAATTGACTGTTTTATGGCAAATTTACAGAGGTTACTGTGGTTCAAATGGAAAACCAGGAAGGAATGTCAATGACATCAACTCGCGCACGTACGCGCCGTCTGCTCATCAATACTGCCATGCAATTGTTCGATAGCGGCGCGTTTCCATCAATCAGCGAAGTGGCGCAAGCCGCTCAGCTTTCACGTGCAACGGCATATCGTTATTTCCCCACCCAAAGCGCGCTGGTCGCGGCGATTGTCAGTGAAACACTGAAGCCGATGAACAGCTGGCAGCCTGAGCAACCGGAAGCCGGAGCACGTATCGAAGAATTAATGGAATTTGCCTTTCCGCATATGTTGCAGCATGAAGGCACGCTACGTGCCGCGCTGCATCTGTCGCTGACGCAGTGGGCGCAGACGCAGGCTCAGGACGCGGTGCCGGTGAAAGAGAAGCTGGTGCGCGGCAACCGTAAAATGCTGCTGCAGAAGGTGGTGGAACCGCTGGCGGATGAATTACCGCCAGAGCTGTTTCAGCGGGTATTACATGCGCTGTCGCTGGTATACGGCTCTGAGATTTTCCTCGTCATGAAGGATATCTGGGGCTGTGACAATCAGGAACTGCAGGATGTGGCGAAGTGGATGGCGAAGGCGATTGTGCGTCAGGCGCGGGAAGATGCGAAGCTGAGTATCTAGTGACGCCTGATAGCTCCTTGCGATGGTGCTACAGGCTAACACCTTACAGCCCCTTCCCCCGTAAAACGGGGGAAGGTTGGGATGGGGGAGGGCGTTTTACGGCGCTCCCCTTTCCCCTTTCATACCATGGGGTAAGGCGTTTACGTTGCCCGCCTCAGCCATTACACCAGCACATAACCATGCAGGCGTTTGACACCCTGTTCATCGGCTTCGGTATACACCCCCTGCAGCTCCGGAGAAAAGCCCGGCAGCAGGTTAATCCCCTCTTCCAGAGCCAGGAAGTAACGCTGAACCGCGCCGCCCCACACTTCGCCCGGCACCACACACAGCACGCCCGGCGGGTATGGCAGTGCGCCTTCCGCTGCGATACGCCCTTCTGCTTTGGCGATCGGCACCAGCTCAACATTGCCACGAATAAACTCGATATTGGCGTCCTGCGGGTTCATCGCCACTTTCGGCAAACTCTGCTGACGGAACATAGCTTTCTGCAGATCTTTCACGCCATAGCTGACATACAGATCGTGCATCTCCTGGCACAGACGGCGCAGCGTATAGCCTTCATAGCGCGCGGCGTTCTTGCGGTACACCGTCGGCAGCACGTCACACAGCAACGCATCGTCTTTCACATGCTGTTCAAACTGCGCCAGCATCGCCACCAGATGCGCCATCTTCTCCGCACTTTCCGCTGGCGTCAGCAGGAACAGGATCGAGTTAAGATCGCACTTCTCCGGCACAATACCATTCTCACGCAGATAGTTAGCCAGAATGGTGGCCGGAATACCGAACGCAGCATATTCCCCGCTGGCAGCATCAATTCCCGGCGTGGTCAGCAACAGCTTACACGGGTCGATCAGGTATTGATCGCGTGCATAACCGGCAAAACCGTGCCATTGCGCGCCCGGCGCGAAGCTGAAGTAGCGCGCATCGCGGGCAATCGTTTCTGTCGGCGCATCCTGCCAGGGTTTACCCTCCACGCTGTCCGGTAAAAACGGTTTGATCATCTCGCATTTTGCGAGGATCGCTTTACGCGCATCAATCCCCAGCGTGACGCACTCGTGCCACAGACGGCGTCCGGCCTCGCCCTGATGCATTTTGGCGTTCACATCCAGCGCGGCGAACAGCGGATAAAACGGGCTGGTCGACGCGTGCAGCATAAAGGCGTTGTTCAGGCGCTTATGGCTGCAGAAACGCTTCTGACCACGCAGGTGGTTGTCTTTTTTATGAATCTGCGAGGTCTGGGAAAAACCGGCCTGCTGTTTGTGTACCGATTGAGTGACGAAAATGCCGGGATCGTTCTCGTTCAGGTCGAGTAACAGTGGCGAACAGGCTTCCATCACCGGAATAAACTGCTCGTAACCGACCCACGCAGAATCAAACAGAATGTAGTCACACAGATGACCAATGCGATCCACCACCTGACGCGCGTTATATACCGTGCCGTCATAGGTGCCGAGCTGAATCACCGCCAGGCGGAACGGACGCGCCTCATTAGCGCGCTCCGGTGCCACTTTTTTGATCTGCTTGCGCAGATAGCGTTCATCAAAGCAGTGAGCGTCGATGCCACCAATAAAACCAAATGGATTACGCGCCGTTTCCAGATAAACCGGCGTCGCACCCGCCTGGATCAGCGCGCCATGATGGTTGGATTTATGGTTATTGCGGTCAAACAGCACCAGATCGCCACGTGTCAGCAGCGCATTGGTCACCACTTTATTGGCGCTGGAGGTGCCATTAAGCACAAAGTAGGTTTTATCCGCATTAAACACTTTGGCGGCAAACTTCTGCGCATGCTTGGCAGAACCTTCGTGGATCAGCAGATCGCCCAGTTTCACATCGGCGTTGCACATATCGGCGCGAAACACATTCTCGCCAAAGAACTCATAAAACTGACGGCCTGCCGGGTGCTTTTTAAAGAACGCGCCGCCCTGGTGGCCCGGGCAGGCAAAGGTGCTGTTGCCCATGGCCACATATTTGGTCAGCGTGTCGAAAAACGGCGGCAGTAAACCCGCTTCATAGCGGGCCGCCGCCGCTTCAAGCTGTGCTGCGGATTCAGCATCACCGGTCAGTAAACCACTCACCTCAGGCAGCCCCTGCGCCTGATCTGCGCTCTCCAGCGCGATAAATACCGGCAGGTTAAAACCGGTATGGCGCAACAGCGCCAGCACGCCACTGCGGGAATCCGCAACGGAGACGACAACCGCCGCCACATCGGTAAAATCGGTACTGTCCAGCGTGATGATTTCACGCGTGGTGTGGAGGTGTGGCGCCACAGCGGCGCTGGCAGCAATTTTCAGTGTTGTCATAGCACAAATCCCCAGCGGTCAAGGATGAGTGGGTGCCAAAGGCACGGCATAGGAATGTCCCCCACGCGGAAACCATTCCTGGCGAAAAATGTCAGGTTCGACTGAGCAATACTGGATTCAGCTTCAACCGATAGACATCAGTAAAATCAGATCGCGTCTGTTTTTACTCATGCCCAACAGCAAGCGTATGACTGGCCTCACCGCATGGTGAGAGAGGGTATCGACGTGGTATGACAGCATGATGGTCGCGTGCGCAGCGACATCCGAAGATGGCAGGAACAAGTGCTTTTCGTCAGCATTGTACCGTTCATAGCGGCGACCTCAGTTGAAAGGGGTTTAAAAGGACAGCAAATTTCGCGCAATAATGGCATCTTTTGTTTTTTGACACAACCCGCGAAAGTGAATTAATTGCCGAAAACAACCAATGCATAATACATTGATTAATAACCAAAAAACAAAAAATGCGTTATTAAAAATGTTTTATTTTCCGTTAGTTATGCAAATTTATACGCAAGTAAGTTTTACTAAAAGGATGTTTCCTCCGTCAGACCACATCCTTTCAGTACCGATCATTTTCACACCACAGGCAAAAACCAGTGGCAGGATGCCGCCTCTGTGACTAACACTTTCGGCTGCGGGCGCACGGATTCTGCCATCCGTCGCACCTGCTGCAATACCTGCCCGGCCGTAGTGTCGTCACTCTCCAGCACATACTCCTTTAGCGGCAGGTAAAAACGCTTTCCCAAAGGGTCAGTAATAATATTGGAATAGCCCTGAGCGATCAGCATATCGTGCAGCTGTGCCATGTCATCATAGGTCGCCTGATGAAGTTCAACGCGAACCGTAAAGCTGGTCATAGTGTGTTCCTTTTTTAATTATGGAAATAGGTTAAACAGAAGGAAGGTGCGATTTAATCGGTGGGGTTCAGTGGAGTCCTTAGCTGTATTAGCCTTACCTTAGCTGAGCTGTATTA
>NZ_CBFFRK010000072.1:0-22904 GCF_965644245.1 Erwinia sp. V71 | reverse complement strand
TCCCTGCCGGTCAGGGGAAGCCGTCTATTGTGATGCAGATCCTCAGCCCTTCCCCGCAAAGCAGAAAGCAACAAAGGCCTCATGGTATTAAAATTGCCTTACCAGCACAAAAAAGACCACTTCAGGCTGAATTAACACCATCACTTATACCGCAACCATCCTGTTTTTCTTATATTTTCTGTCGTTATTGCGGTCTTTTTCCATACAATTATGTCGTCTGAAAATGCCCTTACTTTTTGATCTCATTAATAAAATTACTTACAAAAGGTCAAAAATTTGCTTTAAGAATCGATTGGATGTTATTACTGATTTCTTTGGCGCTGTGCTTACAGCAAGGAGAAGAGGACATTCAATGGCCGATTTGATCAATCAACAACAAGAACAACACAGCGAAGCAGCGCTGGACACTAAAAAGCGCATCTGGGCTATCGTCGGCGCGTCATCGGGCAACCTTGTGGAATGGTTTGATTTTTATGTCTATTCCTTCTGCTCAATCTATTTTGCTCATATCTTCTTCCCGACAGGGAACACCACGACTCAGCTGGTACAGACTGCCGGGGTATTTGCCGCTGGCTTCCTGATGCGACCGATTGGCGGCTGGTTATTTGGCTATATTGGCGATAAACATGGCCGCAAAACCTCAATGCTGATTTCCGTCTGCATGATGTGTTTTGGTTCTATGGTGATTGCCTGCCTGCCGGGCTATGCCACTATTGGCATCTGGGCACCTGTGCTATTACTGCTGGCGCGTTTGTTCCAGGGGCTGTCAGTGGGTGGTGAATATGGCACCAGCGCAACCTATATGAGTGAGGTGGCGGTGGAAGGCCGTAAAGGCTTCTATGCTTCATTCCAGTATGTGACGCTGATTGGCGGTCAGTTGCTGGCATTGCTGACGGTCGTTATCCTGCAGCAGATTCTCACCGATGAAGAACTGCACGCCTGGGGCTGGCGCATTCCTTTTGCGCTGGGCGCGGTACTGGCGGTCGTGGCGTTATATCTGCGCCGTTCACTGGATGAAACCACCGATGATAAAACCCGTTCCCATCGCGATGCTGGCAGCCTGCGTGGTCTGTGGAAACACCGTAAAGCCTTTATTATGGTGCTGGGTTTTACCGCCGGCGGCTCGCTGAGCTTCTACACCTTCACCACTTATATGCAGAAATACCTGGTGAATACGTCCGGGATGGATGCACGTACCGCCAGTGCGATTATGACCGGTGCACTGTTTGTCTTTATGCTGGTGCAGCCGTTTATTGGCGCGTTGTCCGATAAAATTGGCCGTCGCAGTTCGATGCTGATCTTTGGCGGGCTGGCGACTCTGCTGACAGTGCCGATCCTGACGCTGCTGCAGAACGTGAGCAGTTCATGGCTGGCGTTTGCGCTGGTAATGTGTGCCCTGTTAATCACCAGTTTCTACACCTCGATTAGCGGTATTCTGAAAGCGGAGATGTTCCCACCGGAAGTGCGCGCACTGGGTGTTGGCCTCTCTTATGCGGTGGCCAATGCGATTTTTGGTGGTTCTGCGGAGTATGTGGCGCTGTCACTGAAAGCGGCCGGTAGCGAAACCAGTTTCTTCTGGTATGTGTCGGCGATGGGCGCGGTGGCGTTTGCCGTCTCCCTGCTACTGCATCGTAAAGGGAAGGGTCTCAGGCTCTGACTACTGTCCGATATTCCATAATGCATAGCCGGTGGCAGCACCGGCTACATCCCAGGTAAAATCTTTCCAGCTCCAGCCGCTACCTGCTGCGCGGCTGTCATACAGCTCTTTCGCGGCACCGAGACTGATCGCGAACATCAGACCAAAACTGTTGCTGCGCGTATCGCTCCAGTGTTGTTTGCGTCCATACTCGTTACCTGCTGCTGATAGCATCGCGGAAGCGATAAAATGCTGTGCTTTATCCTGACCGGTCCAGTCATCCTGCGCTATATGACTGCAGCCCGAACAGAAGATCACGCCTAAAAGCAGGTATTTCATCATCGCTTATCCCATAAAAAAGCCCCGCTAAACGCGAGGCTGAACAGAGAGAATCACAGGATACGGCTAATCAGCCTGTCAATGCGGATACGGCGTAAGCGGCGAATCAGCTTACGGACTTTCACCGGGTAATCGGCGATGCTGTCCAGTTCACGGAAGTGCTGTACGACGGTGGTGTGGGCGCGGATGAGTTCCAGCTCCCGCTCACGCTGTTCCGTCAGCTGCTGCAATGGATCGTGAATCAGTACACCATTTTCCAGATCCAGCCGCCAGGCGCGCGGATTCAGGTTATTACCGGTGATCAGCATCCACTCATCATCGACCCAAATCCCTTTCAGGTGATAGCTGTTGTCGCGATCCTTCCACAGTCTCACGGTCAGCTGGCCGCTGCTGACATAGTATTGCAAACGGCTAAGGAAGCGGCGCAGGTTGATCTCATACAGATAAGGCAGGGCACCGATAATCTTAAACGGCTGATCTTCCGGGATATAGAAGTCGTTGGCCGTCTTATCACCAATAATAATTTCCACCTCTTTGCCCTGGCGCAGCAGATAAATAATATTGCGCACCAGCAGTGCAGGCAGGTTGAAGTACGGCGTGCACAGCGTCAGCTTACGCTCGGCGCTCGGCATCAGATGGTGGATGGTTTTATTCAGCAGGCTGCGGCGGCCAAGACCGACCAGCGGTGTGACGGCCAGTTGTTCATTACCGGCATCGCCGCTGAACTGATAGTCAAACCCTCGCAGCTCCTGGCGGAACTGGCGGGTTTCATTCTTAATTTCCGGGCTTTTTGGCCGTTCGTGGCGATCCAGGCGGTTAACTGCTTCTGCGGTTTTCAGATGGTTATCAATCCACGCCTGCATGGTGTTCGCCAGCGTTGCATTACGAATCAGCTGGTAACGGTCATAACGGTATTTATCGTGCTGGTGCAGGTAGACATCATTAAGGCTGGCGCCGCTGTAGAGCACGGTATCATCGAAGATAAAGCCTTTCAGATGCAGTACACCCAGTGCTTCACGGGTATTGACCGGGATACCATATACCGGAATGGAAACATCAGGATTCTGTTCCGCCATGGCGCAATACCAGTCGGCGTTGGTCGCCGCTGCGGCTGCGCCAATACGGCCACGCTGGGCGCGATGCCAGTCGACCAGCACGTTAATTTCCAGCTCTGGGCGCGCACGTTTCGCGGCATACAGGGCTGAAAGAATAGCGCGGCCGCCATCATCATTTTCCAGATAGAGTGCCACAATTGAGATGCACTGGGTCGCACTGGCGATTTTTTCCAGTAAGGTTTGGCGAAAATCAGCCGGAGCAAACAGCGTTGTCACATCAGCAACTGACTGAGACAGCTTTGGCAGTTGTGCAAGGTGTTGTTGGTGCTTATTGCGCTTAAATTTGGACAACATCACAGTGCGCTTCTTCTCTGTTTCATTGAATGGCCTTTTGCCATTAAATCATGACTGTAACCAACAATATTAACATCAACTGAGACAGAAGGCGTTAATTTTACCTTTCCCGACATGTTTAGCGCAGGGGTAAAACTAAACTGACAATGCCATCTTCCAGCTGAATATCGACGGTAAAGCCCAGCTTGCGTGCGAGGGTAATCATGCCGCGATTGCCAGGCATGGTGATACCGTTCAGTTGCTGCAGGCCATGATCGCGGGTATAGACGATCATTTTTTCCAGCAGGCGGCGGCCCAGCCCGAGCCCTTTCAGATCGGAACGCACCAGCACCGAGAACTCGGCATCGATATTGTCGGCATCGGAAATCGCCCGTGTGACGCCAATGATCTCTTCTTCCCCCTGTTGCTGGCGCACCGCGACAATCGCCATTTCGCGGTCGTAGTCGATCTGCGTCATATTGGCGAGATCGTCATGGGTGAATTCATTGATTTCACTGAAGTAACGATAGTAAAGATCTTCTTTGGTCACCTGCGCGATAAAGCGTTGCAGCAGAGGTTCATCCTCCGGCAGGATTGGCCGGAACAGGCAGCGCTGACCATCCTTCAGTTCAACCTGCTCTTCCAGCGTATGGGGATAAGGGCGGATCGCCAGCCGTGCTTCGGCATCACCGCTAAATGGCGTCAGCTCCATAGTAACGTCCAGCAGGGTAAATTCATCTCCTGCCGCCAGCAGCGGATGGATATCCAGCCGCCCGATATCCGGGCAGTCAACAATCAGGTTCGATACCTGCACCAGCAACTGGCTGAGACCGGCGATATCCAGCGGGCGCAAAGCGCTGCGGCCACGGATTTTTCCGCTTTTTATCGCCTGAATAACCAGATAGCGCGCCAGTGTCATATTTAATGGCGGCAGTGCCACGACAGCCTGACGGTCGGCATGCCACTCGATGCCGCCTTCGCCGAGCATAATGATTGGGCCGAACAGCGGGTCCTGTTCCACCACAATGCGCAGCTCCTGCGCGCCAGCACGATTGGCCATACTTTGCACCAGCAGACCGTGGATGTTCGCCTGCGGCCAGGCCAGTTTCACGCGGTCAATAATCGCATTTGCCGCCTGCTGGACTTCGCTTGCCGTGCGCAGATACAGCATCACCCCCTGGACTTCGGATTTATGCGGGATGTCCGGCGAGCGCAGTTTCAGCGCTACCGGATAGCCAATCTGTTCGGCAATATGCACGGCTTCTACGCTGTCACTGGCAATCCAGGTCGGCAGGGTGTTGAGACCGTAAGCCTGCAAAATCGCCTGTACTTCATGGGTATCGAGCGTGACCGGGCCGTGGCTTAATGCCTGCTGGATCAGCTGGTGCGCATGGGCGGTATCCTGTTGCAGGCTGGCGGGCAACGCCGGGGTTTCGCGCAACTGCTTCTGGTTACGCCGGTACTCCACCATATGCATAAAGGCGGTGATGGTGCCTTCCGGTGTGCGGTAGGTCGGGATACCTGCATCGCTAAAGGCGCGTCGCGCGTCCAGTGATGAATGTTCGCCACACCAGTTGGTCAGGATCGTTACATTGTGCCCGCGCGGGTGCTGGTTAATGGTATCAATCAGCCGTTGTGCCGTAATGGTGGCGGGTGCGACGGCGCTGGGGGCATGGACAATCATCAGCGCATCAGCATCATGGCTGTCCAGCAGCAGGCGTACGGCATTGAGATAGTGTTCCGGGCTGGCGTCATCTTTCAGATCAAGCGGATTGCCCGGGGTGACGTTAACCGGCAATGCCTCGCGCAGCGCGGCGAGGGTGCTGTCACTGAGTGTGGCCAGTTTGCCGTTACGCGCAACCAGCGTATCCAGCGCCAGCGCGGCAGGGGCGGCCCCGTTGCTGATAATCATCAGCCGTTCACCGCGCAGCGGGCGCATATGGCTGAGGGTCTCCACGGCGGAAAACAGCTCATGGGTATCCTGTACCCGCAGCAAACCGGCGCGCTGGATCGCGGCATCCCAGGCGGCATCGAGGCCGGGGTGGCTGTTGAGCAGGTTCTGCGCCTGCAGGCTGCGTCCGCTTTTAATCACCACGATGGGTTTATTGCGTGAGGCGCTGCGGGCGGCGGAGACAAAGCGGCGGGCGTCACTCAGACGTTCCAGATACAGCAGGATAGCGCTGGTTTTGCCGTCACGCGCCAGAAAATCGAGCAGGTCATCCGCATCAATATCGAGGCTGTCACCGAGGGCAATAAACCATGAGAAACCCAGCTGACGTTGTTGCGCCCAGTCGAGAATGGTGTTCGATACCGCTGCCGACTGTGAGATAAACGCCAGTTTGCCCTTTTCAATCGGGACTGGAGAGAAGCTGGCATTCAGCCCCTGCCACGGCGCGAGCAGGCCGAGGCTGTTGGGGCCCAGCAGGCGAATCTGCCACTGACTGGCGCAGGTTTTCAGTGCTTCCAGCTGGTTTTCCGGGGCGGAGAGAATGATGCAGGCTTTGCAGCCGCGTTCCCCCAGCTGCTGCAGCAGGCTGAGGTTACGACTGGCGTTCGTGCAGATAACCGCCAGGTCTGGTGCCAGCGGCAGGCTGGCGATATCGGGCCAGGCCAGTACGCCACAGACCGCTTTATATTTTGGCGTGACCGGCAGTATCGGACCCGGGAAGTTACCATCCAGCAGATTGCGCATCATCAGATAACCGGCGCGTTGCGGTTTTACCGATGCGCCGATGACCGCAATTGACTTAGGGCGTAACAGTGCTTCCAGGCCACGTTGACTCATTTTCCTGCTCCAGAAGAAAAGTGATTAGCCTGATTTTAAACGCTTTCCACCGTTTGTGTCGTGAGGTGGATTGGATGATGCGGTTTTCCTGCCAGATAACGCTGGCGGAACAGGCTGAAATGTTGCCCCAACGCCTGAGCTGCGGCATGGTCGCCCGCCTGTGCCAGCAGCTCGGCGGCGACTTCCGCAGTACAGTGCTGTCCGGCGCCATGTGCTTCACGCAGGGTGTAATTTGACGCGGTGGTCAGCGTCAGTGACATCACCGGCAGAGCATCGAGCCACGGGCTTTTGCGGAACATTTTGCGTGCTTCGGTCCAGGTGCCGTCGAGCATAATAAACAGCGGCGGTTTCCCGCTTTGCGGCGGTGTGTTGAGTACCGGACGGCCCGGATCGGCATAGGATTGCGGGAAGACCACCATTGGCTGCACATCCGGGTTCTGCACCGCCGCCAGCAGCGCGGGATCGGGTTCTGTCCGTGACCAGCCATACGCCTGGGTATCAGGCAGAATATCGGCAATCAGGCGGCCAGTGTTGCTGGGTTTCATCGGTTCGGTATCAAACATCACCAGCAGGAAACGGCTGCGTGCGTTTTGCGGTGCGAGGGTGGCGCACAGGCAGAGTTTTTGCGGCAGCAGGCAGCGCTGGCAACGAAGAGTGCGATTACCACGGGCGAGGAACGGACGCGTGGCATGGGCAAGGCGCTCGGCGCGCAGACGAAGTACGGCGTTGTCGGTCATAACAGGCGAGTAAAAGGAAAACGCCATTTTAGCGGAAATTGTTGCGGAAGTCGTCTGCCTGATCGAGATACCCGGGACGACCATCCCGCGGTCCTGTGCGGGCAAGCCGCTCCGGAGCCATCGGGATGTTTTCCCTGATATCAGGCAATTTTGCGTGCCTGTGAGAGGTGGTCAGTATGACTACAGCGACTCATCCAGCCATTCTGAGAACGGCGCTTTAGGCATTGCACCGCTCAGCAGGTCGACCATCTGGCCCTGTTTAAACAGCATAATGGTTGGAATACTGCGGATGCGGAAGCGGGCGCTGAGTTCCGGTTCTGCTTCAGTATTCACCTTAATAAAGCGGATCTGACCATTGCGTTCTTCCGCCACATCTTTATAAATCGGCGCGAAGTTGACGCAGGGACCGCACCAGGGAGCCCAGAAGTCGACCACGACGGGCAGCTCATCCTGCAGATATTTATCAAAAGTCTCTGCTGTGGCATTGATCACTTCGCCATCAAACAGCGCACTGCCGCAACGACCGCATTTTGCATTGTCAGCAATACGATCTTCCGGAACGCGATTCGTCGCCTGACAGGATGCACAAATCGTATTCATTGTTCACCTCGGAACCTGAGTTATTGGTGAGCGTTCACTTACCGCCCGGCACATTTTTCAGAGAATGATTATCAGTCGGAGTTTTCAGATCAACAATGTGGAATACCCAATGGATATAATAGTTAATAGCTTTTAGTGGAAGTTGATAGCTTAGCGTGATGACATCAGGTAATCTGCGCGCTTCGCGCTCAGCCAGGTGGAGGAAAAATGAACGACGAATTTAAAGGTAAAAGCGGCAAAGTCAAAGTGATGTATGTCCGCGGTGATGACGAGAAGAGTGATAAGCGTGCGGGCAACCCACGTACCGGCAAAGGTGGCCGTCCGGCTCCTCGTCAGGATGGCAATCGTCGTCCTTCACGAAATGCTGATGATAAGCCACGCGGCGGGCGCGACAGCAGTTCGCCATGGCGTACGGTTTCCCGTGCCCCGGCAGCAACCGAAGAGAATAAACCTGATCACGGCGGGATCAGCGGCAAAAGTTATATCGACCCAGAGCAGCTGCGTCGTCAGCGTATGGAAGAGACGCGTGTGTATGGCGAGAATGCCTGCCAGGCTCTGTTCCAGAGCCGTCCTGAATGTATTGTACGCGCCTGGTTTGTGCAGGAAGTGACGCCACGTTTCCGCGAAGCGCTGCGCTGGATGGCAGCGAACCGCAAAGCCTATCATGTGGTGGATGAAGCTGAGCTGGCAAAAGCCTCTGGTACTGAGCATCATGGCGGCGTGTGTTTCCTGATCAAAAAACGTTCCGGCATGCCGGTCGACAGCTGGCTGGCGCAGGCGGCTGAGCAGGATTGCATCCTGGCGCTGGAAGATGTGGGTAACCCGCACAACCTCGGCGCAATTATGCGCAGCTGTGCGCACTTTGGCGTGAAAGGCTTGCTGGTGGATGATGCTTCATTGCTGGAGTCCGGTGCAGCGGTGCGTACCGCAGAAGGCGGTGCAGAGCATGTGCAGGCCATCAGTGGCGAAAGCTTTGCCGCTGGCCTGGATGCGTTCCGCAAAGCGGGTTATACCATTGTCACCACTTCCAGCCATAAAGGTACTCCACTGACCAAAGTGAAGCTGCCGGCTAAAACCGTGCTGGTGCTGGGTCAGGAACGAGATGGTCTGTCAGACAGCACCTGGCAGCAGGGCGATCTGAGCGTCTCGATTGGCGGCACCGGTAAGGTGGAAAGCCTCAACGTTTCCGTCGCAACCGGTGTGTTGCTGGCGGAATGGTGGCGTCAGAACAGCTAAGCTGAATCTGAGCCAGCAGGCGAGGCTGACTGCAGCCGACCCTGACCGCAATGCCAGTCACTGTAAGGTGACTGGCATTGTTTTTTTCGGGCTGTCGGCTTGTTCGGGTGATGCCTGTCAGATGCCAATCAGGTACAACGACTGCATGTCGTCACCCATAACCGCCGACTCCGCACTATGCAGAAACAGAAACCAGGCGCGTGAGATATCTTCCGTGGCGCGCTTCGGATGCTGTTCGATAAAGCGCTCACACAGCAAAGCAAACAGCATCTCCACATCACTCATCACCAGACGGGTAACCAGCAGGTCACTGTTAAACAACTGCCGGAAAAATGCCGCATAGCGATGCTTATCGAGCTGTGAGGTGTCATTCTCCAGCAGGAATGCCTCGCTGTCCGTCGCCTGATAGAAATCCCGCTCTTCCTGTGTCCAGCTGGCGCTTTCCCCGGCGATGACTGACTGCATCCGCAGTTGCAGGCGTGCCAGAAACGCGGGACCAGAAAATTCCGCCAGTGCCCAGGGGGTGGAAAGCCGCAGTTTTGCCCAGGCGACAAAGCCGTGTGCGGTGCGCGGATGTGCGTTAATCCCGGCCAGGCGCGGTGGCGCGTCTGGCTTCTGCGGCGGCTCTGGCGCGAGCAGCAACAGATCTTCCTGCTGCTCCGGACTGAGCTGCCATGCGGGCATCTGTTGCTCAACGGGGCGTCCTCTGCCGGCGGAGAGCAGTAAGCGTACCGGCCACTGATGATGCTGAGGAATAAATGTCAGTTCCTGTGACGACGTCATCGGGCGCAGCAGTGTGATATTTTCGGCTCGCCGGGGTGTGCGCCAGTAACTGAGCTGCGGCTGGCAAATCTGTTGCCACTGTTGGGCGCGCTGCTGCATTTCGCTCGCCAGCCACAGTCTGTCCGGTAGCGCGAGCAAACGGTCCAGCAGCCGTGCCTCCTGCGGCAGTGAACCTGCCAGCAGATGCAACTGATTCAGCGCTGGCTGCCAGCTGTGCCGCATGCGTGTGAAGGCACTGTCGTCGGCAATGCATTGCAGAGGCTGCATAAACAGATCGGCGGTGGCGTGAAGTTGCAGGTTGTAATGGCTGAAGAAATAATTTTGTGCGAAATGCTGACGATGCAAATGCAATATGGCGTCACTGGCCGGAAAGCGGTTGCCCCGCTGGGCGTTAACCAGTTGCAGCGCCGTGCTGGCTGTGATGCAGTAGCTGGTGCAGCCAGCGCTGCAGTTCTTCAGACAATGCGCGGAGGTCGTGCTGTTGCTTAAGCATGTCCAGCATAGTTTTCAGCAACTGCTGTTGCTGCGCCAGTTTTTTCAGTGTGCTATCACATGCTTCAGTCTGGTAAAAGTCGGTGGCACGCCAGTCAGTGCGCAGCCACAGCAGTTCATCCTCTGTCAGAAGAGGCCCGGTGATTTGCGCCCGTTGCCAGACTTCATTGAAAAAGTTTCGCCCGTCTGCCCGCAGATGAATATTGATATTGTGCCACTCATCCTGAGCTTCACTGCTCTGCGGGTAACGAAAAGGCAGTGGCACGATTAGCGCACTGGCGGTCGTGATCGCTGTCAGGCGGTTACGCTGGGCGGTCTGCAACTCACGGCTGACAAACTGCAGCTCCTTTGCCGTCAGCAGCGACCAGCCTGCGGGCAGTGTGGTGGTGAGTTGCAGTGTTCCCGCCGTATCCAGCAACCGGTAATGGGTCTGTGACGCATGTTCGTCGTGGAACGTAAATACCATACAGCCATCGCTGCGCTGCAGAACATGGGCGTCGGGTCTGATGCTGGCAGGGTTGCCGGATTCTGTTCTCCATTGCAGATAATGTTCAGGTGATAGCAGGCCCTGGCGGATTAACTCGTCTGCCTGTGGGGCGGAAACCAGTTGCCAGCTTGTGGCCGGAATAAACTGCCAGTGATGCTGACCGGGGATGCCGAATGGCCGCGTTTCCAGAGTGAAGCCCTGATCTGCCATGCTCCTGCCATCAGATGGGGAAAAATGGAGACGGTAACTCTGCGTCGACAATGTTTCCAGCGTCACTGGCAACGCGCTGTCGGAGCCTGACGGGGAGAAAAAGTAATGGTGCATGCCCGCCTCGCGGGTAAACCAGACGTCGGAGAGTGTCGCATGCTGAATAGCCCCAGCCGGCAGTGGTGAAGCTCCCGCCAGCGCACCATGCAGGTGCCAGGCCATTGGTAGCGCGTCAGCAAAGAATTGCTCATTGCTGAGCGTACCGAGCAGCAGCGCCTGCAGTTCTCCTTTTAATCCGTCTGCGCGTGCCAGCATCGGCCAGATTTCTGCCGCCGCGTTGTCATCCGCCAGCTTGTACAGCGTATCGCGGCTTTCCGGCGTGCTGGCATAGAGTGTCCGGCTGTTGCCTTTCTTCCAGCCCAGATAGCAGAGCTGGCTGAACGGGTCCCACCAGAAGCCGGTGAAACCGTTGGTGTTCAGGCTGGTGATCGCGGTTGCACCATACAGCGGTGTGGTTTCGGTCAGCTGACTGACGAGATCAGGCAGGACCGTGGTTGCCCCCATGATACGCCGAATGGACTGGCTAAACGGGTTAACGATCCCCTCTGCGTCAGCCCGGCTAGGTTCATGCTGAAGATGGCTCTGTTCCACGATACTGGCCATGCGCTGTGCCTGACCAAAGATAAAGCGATAGTCCTGCTGACCGCCGCGGTCAAAGAAAAACAGATGACGGACCAGCCACTCCATCAGCGACAGTTTTTGCCGCTCAAAATGTATTTCGCCATCGGCGCCGGTTAACCGGGCCAGCAGGCTGGCCAGTTCAGCCTCCATCAGGGTATGCAGGATATCGACCGGGTCGCTGATGGGGGGGGCGCCGTCCTGCGAAGGGCTGGCGAGGTTCAGGCTGACGGCTGGCATCATCAGCCAGCGAGGATTACCGGGCGCTGTGCGGCCAAAGCAGAGTGCCTGAAGCTGATGCTCGTCGGCATTAGCGGCCAGCTGGCGGAATATCAGCGGCATATAAAGCGGTTCGGCTACCGGCAGAAATAATTTTGGCTGGTTTTCGGCGGCAAACGCGAAACCGATGATTTTACTCTCAGCATGGGTTGCATCGTTCGCCGGATACCAGATGGCATCCAGTTTGCCCTGCTGCTGCCATTGTGACAGGCGCAGTTTATCGCTGACTGACAGCTGCTGCAGGGCAATGTGCAGCAGATCGCGTTGCTTCAACAGAGCACTGGCCGCCAGCGAACGCAACTGATCCTGCTGTTCTGCGTTCATCGCCGAATACACCAGATCGTGCAGCTGGAGCGAGAGCAACTGACTGGCTTCGGCGCAGTGGTAAAGACGCTGCTGTATTTCCGCTGCCGTGCGCAAATTGAGGACAATGAAATCCAGCGCGTCCTGCGCTTCATTGCGCGGGGGCGCTGCCGGTGTGTTGCCGGATAATAACGCCAGCTGCTGAATACCGGTTTCGCGCAGAGAGAGCAGCCCGGCATCATGCTGCGCGGCCCAGCTGAGCGCCAGCAGATCTTCTGCTGTTGCTGTTTTCAGGCGTAATTGCTGCGCGATAATCGCCCCCAGATTCAGCCACTGTGCGGCAAGGTTGTGCAGCGGCGTTGCCGCCAGCAGCGGGTCTGGCAGCGGCAGGAAACGGGCAAAAGAGAGCAAATGGCGCACGGCTGCCAGCGTATAGCGCTGCAGCGCCGGAGGCAGCAGTGGGCTGGCATCGTTGAACGTGGTGATAAATGCATGCTGGATCTCGCTGGCCTGCTGCCCGATAAAACCGTTTTGCCGCAGTGTGGACAGCGATAACGCTGGCCGGGTGAGCGTCTTTTGCAGATGATGCCGGATAAAGCGATACAACGGCACGGTGTCCGGGCGGGTCATGTGCAGCATATCGCTTAACAGCTGCAGCAGGGAGTAGTGGTCCGGAAATGTTGCCTGGGGCAGATGGCGGCGTAAGATCGCTAACTGGTAATCAATGATATTTCCCTGCGGATCAATCAGGGTATTAATCAGCGCGATGGCATCGCCCTGTCGGACACTGCTGCTGGTGGCACAGCCGTCGGGGAAATGGCCCTGCCAGCGTTGATGAAATGGCAGTGCGTTGTCGCGCAGGAATGACTGCAGCACCCAGCTAAGGAAGGTGCGATTAATTCGATGGGAACCATTTTTTCGTCCTGTCATCGTATGGTAAATGAACAAAGAACCGCCCAAAACACTGAAAACGATAGATGAACGGCAATCATTGTAGTCATGAACAGAACTTTGAATGATTAAATCGCACCTTCCTTAACAACAGTGGCGGCAGGCTGGTGAGCAATGCCGCCGATGTGGTTGCCCCTGCAATTTGCTGAATCAGCTGATTAATCAGATCCATGCCTGTTGTGATGCCGCTCTGCCAGAGAATGTCCTTGCCCTGGTTGCTGCAAATCAGCACTGCTGCCAGCAGCTTACTCAGATCGGCCGGAATAACCTGCAGCAGACTGGTCGCGATTGCCGCATGGCTGAGGGTATGCAATTGCGCGTGCAGGGCATTTTTTATTTCACGATAACTCCAGCACCGAAATTCGCTGGACTGCGCTCAGACCCGATACGGCAGGTTTATCAATAACTTAGCCGTGTCCATCATATGCCGGTGCTTTCTGAAACCTGACCCGGCTTCCCTCCTCTCGGCCCCCATGTGGCTCTTGGAAACGGGTCTTTCCGAGGAGTCATCATGGCTAAGATCAAGCTCACCAAAACCGCCGTGGATGCGGCGCAACCCCAGGCGCAGGCCGTTGAACTGCGGGATACCGTGGTACCCGGCTTCCTGTGCAAGATCACTCCGGCGGGCCGCAAGGTGTTCATGCTCCAGTACCGGACGAACACCGGAGAGCGCCGCAAGCCCGCCCTAGGCTTGTTCGGCGAACTGACCGTGGAGCAGGCCCGCGTGATGGCGCAGGACTGGCTGGCCGAGGTTCGCCGGGGCGGCGACCCCGGCGGGGCCAAGGCCGAGGCGCGCAAAGCACCGACGGTCGAAGCGTTGTGCAAGAAGTTCATGGAGGACTACTCCAAGAAACGCAACAAGCCGAGCACGCAGGAAGGCTAGCGCCCCGGCTCGCGGCTCGGGCGCGGCCACACGGCGGCGCGCTTTGCTGGGGCGAAGCTAACGCCTATGTCGCGGCGCGTGACCATCAAGACCTTGCTGGTCAACCAGCGCAACGCCAGCCCGCAGTCGCTCGCCAAGCACCTGCGCTACATCGAGCGCGACGAAGCCGACCTTGATGCCTTCAAGAAGCGGGCCGCCGCCGACCGACACCATTTCCGCTTCATCGTCTCCCCGGAGGACGGGGCCGAGCTGGACGACCTGCGCACCTACACCCGCCACCTGATGAACCGCATGGAGGCCGACCTGGGGACGCGGCTGGATTGGGTGGCGGTCGATCACTGGAACACCGACAACCCGCACACCCACCTGATCGTGCGTGGCCGCGACGACAACGGCAAAGACCTCATCATCGCGGGCGACTACATTGCCCACGGGTTCCGCCATCGCGCTTCCGAGCTGGCGACGGAATGGCTGGGGCCGCGCACCGAGCTGGAGATCCAGAAGACCTTGCAGCGCGAGGTGGAGCAAGAGCGGTGGACGAGCCTCGACCGCACGCTACAACGCGAGGCCGGCGAGGATGGCCGGGTGCGGATCGAACGCTTCAACGAACCCCGGCTGCAACGCCAGCGCCTGCTGCTGATCGGCTGCCTGCAACGCTTGCAGCGCCTGGGCCTGGCCGACGAGACGCAGCCCGGCACCTGGGCCGTCCATGCGGACGCGGAGAAAACCTTGCGCGCCTTGGGCGAGCGTGGCGACATCATCCGTACCATGCAGCGGGCCATGAGCGGTCAGCCGCGCGACCTGGTGGTGTTCGAGCCAGGCCAGGATGCAGATGGAAGCGGCCGCACCATCGTTGGCCGCGTGGCCGCGAAGGGACTGGCCGACGAACTGCACGACCGCGGCTATCTGGTCATCGATGGCATGGACGGCAAGGCCCACTACGTCGCGCTCAATGCCCGCGACGAGTTGGCGAACTATCCGACCGGCGCCGTGGTGGAGGTGAAGGGATCAGCCGACGTGTGCGCAGCCGACAAGAATATCGCCGCGCTGGCGAGCGATGGTCTGTATCGCACCGAACACCACCTCGCCATCGCGCAAGGTCAGGTCGTGCCTGGCCGCGATCCGCAGGAAGTCGTCGCGGTCCATGTCCGCCGGCTCGAAGCCATGCGCCGAGCGGGCATCGTGGAGTGCGTGGCCGAAGGGCTGTGGAAGGTGCCGGACGACCTGGCCGAGCGTGGCCGCCAGTACGACGCGCAGCGGCTGGGCGGCGTGGCGGTGGAGCTGAAATCGCACCTGCCGATCGAGCGGCAGGCGCGGGTGATCGGTGCGACCTGGCTGGATCAGCAGTTGATCGGCGGCGGCAAGGGGCTGGGCGACCTGGGCTTTGGTGGCGAGGTCAAGAACACCCTGCAACAGCGCGCCGACTTCCTCGCCGAGCAAGGGCTGGCCGAGCGGCGGGGACAGCGTGTGATCCTCGCCCGGAACCTGCTGGGCACGCTGCGCAATCGAGAACTGACGCAAGCCGCCAAGGACATTGCCGCCGACACCGGACTGGAGCATCAGCCCGTCGCCGACGGTCAGCGCGTGGCCGGCATCTACCGGCGTAGCGTCATGCTCGCCAGTGGGCGGTACGCGATGCTGGACGACGACATGGGGTTCAGTCTGGTGCCGTGGCGGCCAGTGATCGAACAACGGCTGGGGCAGCAGATCGCCGCGACAGTGCGCGGCGGCGGTGTGTCATGGGAGATTGGGCGATCCAGAGGGCCGTCAGTTGGCTGACCTCGGGTTCAGCCACGGCCCCGCACCAAGCTCCGCCGCGATCCAGTCGGCGAACGCCAATGTCTTGGCTTGAACCAACCGCGCGGGTGAGTGGTCATGCGGTATGGGCCACTACTACTGTCGCAAGACTTGCCAAGGCGCTTTCGGCACAAACCGCTTTGCCAGCAAATCTACGACATGGCGCACCTTGGCCGATAGGAGCTGGTTCTTCTGCCAAACCCCATGGATCGGGAAGCCTTGGGTACTTACCTCGGGCAAAACCCGTATCAACCGTGCTGCGGACAAATGTTCGGCTACCAGCCAATCCGACAGCAGCGCGATCCCATGCCCCGCCAGGGCGGCGTCCAGGATAGCTTCGCTATGGTTCAGGCCCAGCCGACCACGGACGGCAAGCGGCTGACTACGGCCGTGGCGATCCAGAAAGTGCCAAGGCCGCGTCTGACCGCCGCTGCCAAAGGTAATGCAGGCATGGGTGTGCAGATCGTCGGGGGTTCGCGGCAAACCATGTCGGGCCAGATAGTCGGGATGAGCCACCAGCACGGCCTGCTTCACCCCCAGCGGCTTGGCGATCAGCGTGGCGCTGTCTTGCAGTGGCCCGATACGGATCACCAAGTCAATGCCATCCTCGACCAGATCGACTCGGCGATCGCTCAGAGTGACATCCAGTTCGAGTGCAGGATGTGCTGCGGCGATTTCCAGCAGCGCAGGCAGTACCCAGCGCCGACCAAAAACCACGGGCAAATCGACACGTAAGCGTCCAGCCAGTTCCTGTTGTCGTGTCGTCACCTGCGTCTGCACGTTCTCTAACTCGGCCATTGCCCGCGCACAGCCACCGCTGAATTGGCGGCCCTCATCGGTCAAGCTCAGGCGCCGTGTCGTGCGCTGGAACAATCGCACCTCCAAGTCGGCTTCCAGGCGGGCGATGCTTTTGGCGACGCCCGATTTGCTCATGTCCAGCCGTTCGGCCGCCAGCGTGAAGCTACCGGCCTGTATGACTTGCATGAAGACGCTAATGCCGCGGAAAGGATCTGGCGTTTTCATAGAGTACTAATTGACGAATTATACTCAACTCTATTGCGATCAATAGAGTATATATCCGATTCTGATTCGCCAATAGTATGTCGCTTGGAGTGGCCTGTCATGACCACTGAGATTCAAGCGAGCGTCCAAATGCCTCTATTGGCTTCCTCGATATCGTCCCGCCTGAACGGCGCAGTGTGGCTTTTGGCCCTTTGCGCCGGCTTGGGTGTGGCGAATGTCTATTACCTTCAACCCGGCTTGTCGCTGGTGCAGACTGAATTCGGAGCCAGCCCCGAGCAGATCGGCTGGGTGCCCACGCTGACGCAGATTGGCTACGCGATGGGCATGTTGCTGCTGGCTCCACTCGGTGATGTGCTACCGCGTCGCCGGCTGATTCTCGCCAAGGCGGTGCTGCTGGTGATCGCGCTGGTGGCCGCCGGTTGCTCTCCCGGACTCGGATGGCTGGTCATTGCCAGTATCGCCGTGGGCTTGCTCGGCAGCGTCGGGCAGGATTTCGTGCCTATCGCGGCGCAATTGGCCTCGGATGAACAAAGAGGCCATGCCATCGGCAGTGTGACGACCGGACTGCTCAGTGGCATCCTGCTGTCGCGCGCGCTGGGCGGCTGGGTTGCCGAATCCCTCGGATGGCGTGCCATGCAGTTCGTCGCGGCAGGGCTGATATTGGGCGTGATGATGATCGTCTAGCGCACCGTGCCAGACATGCCGCCCATGAGCCGCAGCCGCTATCGTGCCCTGATTGCCAGTTTATGGATGTACTGGTGGCAATACCGTGCTCTGCGGCTGGCGGTCGTCTCGCAAGCGCTGTTGGCTTCCACACTGGGCGCATTCTGGTCAACGCTTGCCTTGGTGTTGGCAGCGCCACCATTTCACTTGGGCGCTGGCGTTGCCGGTAGCTTCGGGATCGCTGGTATCAGTGTAGTGACGCCTGGCCGCTGCACCTGCCTTCAGGGGATAAAAAAAGCGGCAAACATTGCCGCTTATTCATCAGAATTGGTCGCTATGCTTATGCCATCGCGGGCAATCAGTGTGCACCGCCGCCGCCACTGCCGGAACCAAACGGCGGACGGGCAAACCACACCAGCACCGTCAGCAGCACAAACACCCCGGCCGACATCCAGAAGATCTCATTGGCGGAGATAATCAGCCCCTGGTCGGTGATCTGCTGAGCGATATACGCCGACGCCTGTTTCTCGGTCATCCCGAGTTGCTCCAGTTTGCTGTACATCTCCTGGGAATTGATATTGTACGGCGTTATCGACTCACTGAAGGTGCTGTGATGCATCGACTCGCGATTGACCCACATGGTGGTGGTAATCGAGGTGCCGATCGAACCGGCCAGCGTACGGGTAAAGTTCGACAGACTCGACGCTGCTGCCAGTCGCTCAGGTGGCAAGCCAGACAGGGTAATGGTGGTCAGCGGCATAAAGAAGCAGGCCACGGCAAAGCCCTGAATAAACTGCGGCCACGCCGATGCAGCGAAATCCATTCCCGGTTCGAAGGTATACGCACGCCAATAGAAGCACACTGCATACATCACAAAGCTGAAGGTCACCAGACGACGCATGTCGAGTTTATGGGCGAAGCGGCCAATAATCGGCGACAGGATCACCGGCAGGATCCCCACCGGCGCTGACGCCAGACCGGCCCAGGTGGCGGTGTAGCCATACACCTCCTGCAACAGCTGCGGCAGCAATACGATGGAGCCGAAGTAGAGCATATAGGCCAGGCTGATCGACAGGCAGCCAATGGTAAAGTTGCGTGACTTAAACAGCGACAGATCGACGATCGGATGATCGTCCGTCAGCTCCCATACCAGCAGTGTCACCAGCGACACCACCGCGACCACCGTCAGGACAATAATCTCGGTGGAGTTAAACCAGTCGAGTTCTTTACCCTGATCCAGCATGATCTGCAGGCTGCCGACGCCAACCACCAGTAACACCAGACCGACCATATCAATCGGCCGGATTTCGGTTTTGGTTTCACGGCCGCGCAGCGTCTGCAACGTCAGCATCATCACCACCGCACCAATCGGCACGTTGATAAAGAAGATCCAGCCCCAGTGATAGTTATCGCTGATCCAGCCGCCCAGGATCGGGCCGAGAATCGGCGCGACAATGATGGTCATCGCCCACAGTGACAGCGCGATGCTGCGCTTCGCGGGTGGATAGTTACTCAGCAGCAAGCTCTGTGACAGTGGGATCAGAGGACCGGCGACCACGCCCTGAATCACGCGGAAAAAGATCAGCATGCTGAGGCTGTCCGCCATGCCGCACAGCCATGACGCGATGACAAAAGCGATGGTCGACCACAGGAACAGTTTCACCTCACCGACACGCTTCGCCAGCCAGCCGGTGATTGGAATGGAGATCGCATTCGCCACACCAAACGAGGTGACCACCCAGGTGCCCTGGGTGGTGGATGCGCCGAGGTTACCGGCAATGGTCGGGATCGCCACGTTGGCAATGGTGGAGTCCAGCACCTGCATAAACGTCGCCAGTGACAAGGCGATGGTCATCAGAACCAGCTGGGCGCCTTCAAGCGGCTTTTGCGCCATAACAGCCTCCCGTGTCGTTAACGTGTAGCGAATTAGCTCGCATTGGCGCGAATAATGTCGTTAATCAGCTGATTAACCGGCGCTAAATCCAGCGCCAGCGCATTACTCTCATACGCCGGAGACTGACGCACGCTGTCTGCCAGCACTTTGCCCTCTTTATTCTGGGTATCGACTTTCACCAGTGTGGAGAGGCCAATACGCAGCGGATATTTTTCCAGCTGCTCAGGGTCCAGTTCGATACGCACAGGCAGACGCTGTACCACTTTGATCCAGTTGCCCGTAGCGTTCTGCGCAGGCAGCAGCGAGAAGGCGCTGCCGGTGCCCATATCCAGGCCGACTACTTTGCCGTGATACTCCACGCTCTCACCGTAGATATCGCTGATCACCGTCGCTGACTGACCGATACGCACGTCGGCAAGCTGGGTTTCCTTGAAGTTAGCGTCCACCCACAGGTTTTTCGCTGGCACGACCGCCAGCAGCGGCGTGGAGGAGGTAATCTGCGAACCGACCTGCACACTGCGGCGTGAGACAAAGCCATCAATCGGGCTGACCACTTCGGTACGCTGCAATGCCAGCCAGGCGTCACGCAGCGCCGCGGCGCTCTGTTTGACGGCAGGCTGATTTTCCAGTGAGGTGTTGAGGATCATGGCCTGATTGGCGTTGTACTGCTGAACGGCAACATCCAGCTGCGCTTTCGCCGTGGCGACGGCATCACGCGCGTGCTGCAGATCTTCGCGACCAATTAAATTGGCACTGCCCAGCGGTTCACGGCGTTTCAGATCCGCTTCGGCCTGCGCCAGTGCAGTTTTCTGCAACTCGATCGTCGCCTGATACTGTTTGCCATTGATGATCAGCTGGTGGGTTTCACGCACGCTGGTCGCCAGCGCGGTCTGCGCTTTCTCAAACGCCTGTTCGGCATCGGCTTTATCCAGTGTTACCAGTACATCGCCCTGTTTGACATAGTCAGTGTTGTCAAACCACACCTTATTGACGCTGCCCGATACCTGCGCCATCACCTGTACCTGGTTACCGGCGACATAAGCATCGTCGGTCTCCTGATAGTGACGCAATACCAGGAACCAGTACGCCGAATAAGCAATACCAATCACGATAAACACGATCGCCAAAAAAATTAGCGCATTTTTGCGCTTTTTCTTTTTGTCCTTTGGCAACTGCGGCGCCTGCATCTCCGCATTTTCACTCATGGTGTTCTCCACGTTTTTCACGTATTACGGGGTTACGCACGTCCGTGCACGCAAGCTCCCGAGCCTAAAATGCCAGCGTGATAAGCGCTGGCATGAATAATGGAGGGGTAAAATAGCGGTTTCTGAGCGTTATTGTGTCGCAGTTATTGCTATTAGCGGGTAAGGGCGGGTGCCAGTTGCTCTTCATCCATTTGATCGAGACGGCTCAGCAGTTTACGGGTAATGCCTTCCAGCTGAGATTTTTCGCTGCTGCTTAGTGAGGACCACAGGTTCTGCAGGCTCTGATGCTGTGGTGGCAGCAACTGGCGCAGGAACTGGTTGCCTTTTTCGGTCATGGTCAGATACAGGCAGCGACGGTCATTGTCGCTCTCACGACGCTCGATCCAGCCACGTTTTTCCAGTTCATCGGCAATACGGGTGGCATTGGTGCGTGATGATCCCAGTGCGGCACTCAGCTCTGATGGCTGGATGCTCTGGTTCTCCTGGGCGTCGAGAGTAATCAGCGCCATAAACAGAGTTTCGTTAATCCCCTGAGCTTTCAGCATTTTATTGCGGTTTTCCAGCAGTTTGCTTTGCATGTGCATACACAAACGGGTCAGCATAATTTCCTGCAGCGGAAAATCTTTCTGACGATTGGCGCGAAAATTTAGCATCTGTTCAATAGGGGCAAACGAACTTTCCATATTGGGAGAACCTCATTAGTTGCAACTGGTATAGTAACGATGGTAACATCATTAAGTGTAGCCGCAGTAAACGCGGCGAATGATTGCCAACTCACAAATCACCATCAATGTTTTTCCAGGTCACTCCCTAACCCGGTTGGGCGCTGAATCGCGCGCGGCATCCATTGCTGCTGGTTGAAACAAAACTTATTAGTTGCGCACGAAAAAATAACTTGGCTGAATAAGTAACGCTAAACAATACCAGAGTGTGCGCAAGCTTAATACCCCGAACTTATTGAAAATCCCTCAATTTACTATTTGCAGGCTAATTACTGCTTTCTTCGTGACGGAAGCCCCGCCACCAGCTCAACAGGTTAAGCAGCGTTAATACCACACCCGCCATACAGACACCGTACCAGCCTGCGTGATGAAAGGCGCTGGCTGAGATCAACGAACCGGCAGCCCCGCCAATAAAGTAGCTGGTCATATAGCCGGAAGTGAGACGGTTGCGCGCCTCCGGCATCCGGCGGTAAATCACGCTCTGGTTAGTGATATGGACGCCCTGAACTGTCAGGTCGAGCAAAATAATGCCGGCGATCAGGGCAATAAGTGAGTGAGCACCAACTGCGGTAAAGCCCCAGGAAATCAGCATCAACAGCAGGCCGCAAGTGGTGGTCAGCCGCGCTTTACCTTTGTCCGCCAGGCTGCCTGCCTGACGTGCCGCCAGCGCCCCGGCTGCGCCCGCCAGCCCCAGAAGACCGATTTCCCCCTCGGAATAACCATACGGCGGGGAGGCGAGCAGAAAGGCCATTGAGGTCCACAGTACACTAAAGTTGGCGAAGGAGAGGCAGCCAATAATGGCGCGGGTGCGGATCACGCGGTTTTGCGCATATAACTGAAAAATGGAGGCCAGCAGTTGCGGATAATTCAGGGCTACCGACTGGCGGTAGCGCGGCAGCCAGCGCCACAGCGCCAGTGACATCAGTACCATCAGCACGCTGGCTACCCAGTAGACGGTACGCCAGCCGCCGAGCTGCGCCAGGCCACCGGCAACGGTACGTGCCAGCAGAATCCCCAGCAGCAGGCCGCTCATCACCGTGCCGACCACTTTGCCGCGCTTTTCCGGGGCGGCGAGGGTCGCGGCCAGTGGCACCAGAATCTGCGCTACTACTGAGAACAACCCGGTTAACACCGTGCCCAGCAGCATCATCGCCAGGCTGCTGGAGAGCGCAGTGATCACCATACCGCCCGCGGCCAGCAGGCTCATCACCACAATCAGCGCACGACGTTCCAGCATATCGCCCAGCGGCACCAGCAGCAGCAAACCCGCGGCATAACCCAGCTGAGCGGTAGTGACGATAAAACCGGCCTGATTCACGGAGAGGTCAAAGTGGCGGGCAATGGTCTCCAGCAATGGCTGGGCGTAGTAGTTACAGGCAACGGCGAGACCGGTCGCCAGCGACATCAGTGCCACCAGTGGGGTACTGAGCCCCTGTGAGGCAGATTTCATAAGCGGTTAACAACATTGATAAGAGAATAGGCTAATAATAACCTAAAAAACTATTTCATTGTCGTTACAATTAACAGGACAAACCAGTCGGGGGGATTGGGGGCTGGCAGGCAGTATGCCGGGAGGCTGAAAGATTATCGTGTTGGGGGCAGGCAGGTCGCAAGAATTTAGGTGTAGCACCGACGGCCCCTTCCCCCGCAGCGCGGGGGAAGGCTGGGATGGGGGAACAAACGGCTCAGTACTCCGTCACTCGCTCCCCCGCTCCCCCGCCCTGATCCTCCCCCATGTTATTGTACGGTCCGGGGACACAGTGAACACTTGTTCGGGGACATGGTAGACACTTACAACTAAGGCATAAGAACCCGT
>NZ_CBFFRK010000071.1:0-22907 GCF_965644245.1 Erwinia sp. V71 | reverse complement strand
ACAAACCACATCAATCTTTGCCATCAATCATCCAAAGGGCAAAGAGTACAACAACACTAAGTCTGCGTCACGACCCATGATTGTAAGTCCCTCGAATAGAGTTCTTATCAACATGCGCAAGTTGCATTTCAATCCAGGTACTCTCAAACCCGTGCTCATGCAATATAGTGCTCATAGTATGCCTGAAACCATGCCCGGTTAATCGGCCATGATAGCCAAGCATCTTGATTACCTTATTGATCGCGGCATCACTCATCGGCTTTCTGATATCGTTACGCCCAGGAAAAACCAGCTCATATTTCCCAGTGATAACCTTCAACTTTTTCAGTATCGCAACAGCCTGCGTCGAAAGTGGAACCAGATGAGGACGACGTTTTTTCATGCGATCTTTGGGGATCTCCCAGAGGGCATTAGAAAGATCAAATTCTCTCCACTCAGCGGCACGTAATTCAATTGTTCTGACACCCGTCAGCATCAGCAACTGGGTGGCGTATTTAGTGACCAGGCTACCCTGATAATTATCTAAAGCACGGACAAAGCCCGGAAGCTCGCTTTCAGTCAGGAATGGGAAATGATTCTTTTTAGGCTTATTTAAGGTAATCGACAGATCGGGCGCAAAGTTGTACCTAGCCCGGCCGGTGGCCACGGCATATCGTAATACTTCACCACAGCGTCTGCGCACCTTACTGGTCTGCTCCAGTGCGCCTCTCTTCTCAATTTTCTGCAAAGCGGCGAGAAGCTCCAGCGGTTCAATCTGGTCAACAGGGCGATGGCCGATATAAGGGAAAATATCGCGCTCAAGGCAATTAAGCACTTCCCTGGCGTATTTTACCGACCAGGTAGCCTGCTTAGTGGTATGCCACTCAACAGCGACATCTTTAAACGTGTTGCTGTGAGCGAACTGTAAAGCCAGTTTCTCCGCTTTACGGGCATCACTGGGATTGATTCCTTTAGCCAGCATCGAACGCGCTTCATCACGTTTTTTACGTGCCTCAGCCAGCGAAATTTCGCCATAAACGCCGAAGGAAATCATTTTAGCTTTACCGGCGAAGCGGTAACGGAAGCGCCAGCCCTTGGCGCCAGTGGTATCAATAAGCAACGACAGTCCGGCGCCATCGTTCAATGTGTAAGGCTTTTCTTTGGCTTTCGCGCGTTTAATTTGCAGGTCAGATAGCAGCATGTGTATAGAAAAAAGATCGAACTAAGTTACACACAATTCTATACGTAAGTGTGTAGAGATTCTATGGAACTTTATGGCACTTTAAGAGACGTGGAGTTTGAGGTAATTCATTGAAAGTAAGATATTTTGGCACTTTATGGGATGTTACGGGAAGTGCCTCTGGCGTCCCCTGCAGGAATCGAACCTGCAATTAGCCCTTAGGAGGGGCTCGTTATATCCATTTAACTAAGGGGACAGCGGCGGGCAGTATAGCGTGTTTTCACTCGTAAATTAACCACTTGCCTGCCCGATTGCTTATTCTGTCAACAATCAGCGCTCACTTTCCTGTTCGCGCTGCGCTGCACGCTTCTTCGCTGCCGCTTCGGCTTTGGCCTTGAGACTAATTTCATTGCGGATTTGCGCATGGCTGATCAACGCGAAAATAAAGGTGCCGCCAATGATATTGCCTGCCAGTGTCGGCAGGGCGAAGGGCCAGAAAAATTGCTGCCACGGCAGCGTGCCGCTGAACACCAGATACAGCACTTCCACCGAACCGACCACGATATGCGCCAGATCGCCCAGCGCCACCAGCCAGGTCATCATGATAATCACCACAATTTTCGCCGCTCCGGCGGAAGGAAACATCCATACCATGGTGGCGATAATCCAGCCGGAGACGATGGCATTGGCAAACATTTCGCCAACACTGTTCGCCATCACTTTTTCACTGATATGCGTGAAAGCCTGACGTGTGGCATCGTCGAACACCGGCAGATGGTTAAAGGCCAGCGCCCCGAGACCGGTGCCGATCACATTACCCGCCAGCACAATGCTCCACAGCCGGAACAGCAGGGTAAAGTTGCCGGCGGTGGGTTTATGCATCACCGGTAATACCGCGGTGACGGTATTTTCAGTAAACAGCTGCTGACGCGCCATGATCACAATGACAAAACCAAAGGTATAACCGAGATTTTCCAGCAGAAATGCACCCGGCACGCCCGCCAGATGCACCTGAAAAATCCCTTTCGCCATCAGTGAGGCGCCCATCGATAAGCCGGCGGCTACCGCTGACCACAGCAGTGCCATGCTGTCGCGTTCCAGATCTTTTTGCCCGTCCTGGCGGATCTGCTCATGCACGGCGGCAGCGGCGGAGGGGAGTGACTCTTCGTCGACCTCTATCTCAGTGCCCTGTGCATTTTCGTCACTTTCCACTCCCTGATCGCTGTTTTTATGCGCGGATGCCATATCTTCCCCAACATTGTGCGAATGTGTTTTAAAGCGTAGCGGGTTTTCTGGCTGGCGAAGGGATGTAACGTCTGTCTATAAAAAGAGTAACAAAGCTTTAACGATGCTGTTTTTTTCAGCAATAAACGGGCAAATTTGCGCTATTTTTGCACCCGGTTGCAAAAAGCTGGGTACTAAGTATGCTAACTAATCATTGCTTATGTTACCATTCTGATCCTTTTTGTTTGTGTGGCTTTCTCCCTCAATGCTGGAAGTAAAACAACTGACCTGTCTGCGCGATGAACGCGTTCTGTTTAGCGATCTCAGTTTTGCGGTAGCTGCGGGCGATATTGTGCAGGTCGAGGGGCCAAATGGCGCGGGTAAAACCTCTTTATTACGTCTGTTAGCCGGATTGAGCCGGGCGGAAAGTGGCATGGTGTTATGGCGTCAGCAGGATATTCGCCAGCATCGGCAGACGTGGCAGGCGGAACTGCTTTATCTGGGGCATCAGCCCGGAGTGAAAGCGGTGCTGACGCCGCTGGAAAATCTGGCGTTCTACCACCCGCAATGCAGTGAGACCGCGTTGTTTGCCGCGCTGGAAGCGGTGGATCTCACCGGCTATGAAGATCTGGCGGTCGCGCAGCTCTCTGCCGGACAACAGCGCCGCGTGGCGCTGGCGCGTCTGTGGCTGAGTCAGGCGACATTGTGGGTTCTCGATGAACCGCTGACGGCCATCGACAAATCCGGTGTCGGGAAATTAATGGCGCTGTTTGTCCGCCATGCGCAGCGAGGGGGCGCGGTGATCATTACCACGCACCAGGATCTGCCCGATGGTGGTTATCCGCTGCGCAGAATCCAGCTGACCGGCACGGAGGAGTCATGATGTTGTGGCGTGTCATTCGCCGGGAGTTGCAGATTGCCTTCCGCAGCCGGGCGGAGGTGATTAACCCGCTGTGGTTCTTCCTGATTGTGATTACCCTGTTTCCGCTGGGGATCGGCCCGGAACCGCAGCTGCTGCGGCGTATTGCGCCCGGTATTGTCTGGGTGGCGGCGTTGCTCTCTTCGCTGCTGGCGCTGGAGCGACTGTTTCGCGACGATTTCATTGATGGTGCGCTGGAACAGCTGGTGTTGCTGCCGGCACCGTTGCCGATAATTGTCTCGGGAAAAATTATTGCGCACTGGCTGCTGACCGGATTGCCGCTGTTATTACTGTCGCCGCTGGCGGCGTTGCTGCTGTCGCTGGACGTTGCCAGCTGGCGCGCGCTGGCGCTGACATTGCTGCTGGGCACGCCGACACTGAGTTTCCTTGGTGCAATTGGCGTGGCGCTGACGGTGGGTCTGCGTCGTGGCGGCGTGCTGTTAAGTTTGCTGGTCCTGCCGCTGGCGGTGCCGGTACTGATTTTTGCCAGCGCGGCGATTGATGCCGCGGGGATGGGGCTGGATATTTCCGGTTATCTGGCGATTCTGGCGGCGATGCTGGTGACCAGCGCCGCTCTGGCGCCATTTGCCACTGCAGCCGCGCTGAGAATCAGCCTGCATTAAAACGATAATCTTTTGCCGATACCATCGCGTGAAAGAAGAAAACAGAACAACGATGTCTTTTTTATTGTGAGCAATCATCATGTGGAAATGGTTACACCAGCTGGCAAAGCCGGAACGGCTCTATCAGCTCTGCGGGCAGTTGCTGCCCGGGTTCCTGCTTGCCGGGGTGGCGAGCCTGCTGTTGGGCTGGGTATGGGGTTTTGCCTTTGCACCGGCGGATTATCAGCAGGGTGACAGTTACCGGATTATCTATCTTCATGTGCCTGCCGCGATGTGGTCAATGGGCATCTATGCCGCGATGGCGGTTGCAGCATTCTGTGGTCTGGTATGGCAAATGAAAACCGCCGACCTGGCTGCGGCGGCGATGGCACCGGTGGGCGCGGTGTTTACCTTTATTGCGCTGGTCACCGGCGCCGCGTGGGGCAAGCCGATGTGGGGCACCTGGTGGATCTGGGATGCGCGTCTGACCTCGGAACTGGTGCTGCAGTTCCTTTATATGGGCGTGATTGCGCTGTATAACGCGTTCGACGATCGCCGTGTCGCAGGACGCGCCGCGGGTATCCTGATTCTGGTGGGTGTCGTCAATCTGCCGGTGATTCACTACTCCGTGCAGTGGTGGAACACGCTGCACCAGGGCTCCTCTGGCGTGCTGCAGCAGGCGATAGCGCCGAGCATGCGTACCCCGCTGCGCTGGTCGATTCTCGGGTATTTGCTGCTGTTTATCTCCCTGACGCTGATGCGTCTGCGCAATCTGCTGCTGTTTACTGAGCGCCATCGCCCGTGGGTCGCCAGTGTGGTGAGCAAGGGAGGAGACAGAGCATGAGTCCCGCATTCTCTTCCTGGCCGGATTTCTTCGCCATGGGCGGTTATGCCTTTTATGTCTGGCTGGCCGTGACCTTTACCCTGCTGCCGCTGGCGGCGCTGTTATGCCACTGCTGGCTGCAGCGCCGTCGTCTGCTGACGGAAATCCGTCAGCGCCAGTCGCGTGAACAGCGTATTCGCGCCGCTAACCAGAAAAAAGCCGCCGCGCTGGCAGGAGATCCGCAGTGAATAATCGTCGTAAAAATCGCCTGTACGTGGTACTGGCGATTATGCTGGCTCTTGGGCTGGCGACCGCGCTGGTGATGTATGCGCTGCGCGCCAATATCGATCTGTTTTATACCCCGAGTGAAATTCTCAATGGCAAAGGCGCGGAACAGGAAAAACCGCAGCCAGGTCAGCGCCTGCGTGTCGGCGGCATGGTGATGCCCGGCAGTGTGAAGCGTGATCCGCAGTCGCTGCGCGTCAGTTTCCAGCTGTACGACAACAGTGGCGTGGTGAATGTCAGTTACGAAGGCATTCTGCCGGATCTGTTCCGTGAAGGGCAGGGTGTGGTGGCGCAGGGGGTGCTGGAAACGGGCAACCTGATTCACGCGCAGGAAGTGCTGGCGAAGCATGATGAGAAATACACGCCGCCGGAAGTGTCTGATGCGATGAAGAAAAACCATACACGCCCGGCTGAGGCGTATCAGAATGCGCAAGGTGGCCGCTCATGATGCCGGAGTTGGGAAGTTTTCTGCTCTGTCTGGCGCTGGCGTTGTCACTGCTGTTGAGCATTTATCCGCTGTGGGGCGCATCGCGCCAGGACGGGCGGCTGATGGCGCTGGCACGGCCACTGAGTTACGGCCTGTTCGCCTGCATCGCCGGTGCTTTCGCGGTGCTGGTGCATGCGTTTATCGTCAATGATTTTAGCGTCGCGTATGTGGCAACCAACTCCAATACGCTGCTGCCGGTGTATTACCGCATTGCTGCCACCTGGGGCGCGCATGAAGGTTCCCTGTTGCTGTGGGTGTTACTGCTAAGCTGCTGGACACTGGCGGTGGCGCTGCTGAGCCGTGCGATGCCGCTTGACGCCATTGCCCGCGTGCTGGCGGTGTTGGGGATGATTAACTTCGGCTTTCTGCTGTTTATCACCCTGACGTCTAATCCGTTTACCCGCACCCTGCCGGATATCCCGATTGATGGCAGCGATCTGAATCCGATGTTGCAGGATATCGGCCTGATCTTCCACCCGCCGTTACTGTATATGGGCTATGTCGGTTTCTCAGTGGCGTTTGCTTTTGCCATTGCGTCACTGATGGCGGGACGGCTCGATACTGCCTGGGCGCGCTGGTCACGCCCGTGGACCACGGCGGCCTGGGTATTCCTCACTATCGGTATTGTGCTGGGTTCTGCCTGGGCGTATTACGAACTCGGCTGGGGCGGCTGGTGGTTCTGGGACCCGGTGGAAAATGCCTCCTTTATGCCGTGGCTGGCGGGCACCGTGCTTATCCATTCGCTGGCGGTGACTGAAAAACGCGGCGCGTTTAAAGCCTGGACGGTGCTGCTGGCGATTGCCGCTTTCTCTCTCAGTCTGCTGGGCACTTTCCTGGTACGCTCTGGCGTGCTGGTCTCCGTGCATGCTTTCGCCTCTGATCCGGCGCGTGGCATGTTTATTCTCGCCTTCCTGGTGATTGTGATTGGCGGCTCGCTGCTGCTGTATGCGCTGAAAGGCGGGCGGGTGCGCAGCCGGGTGCAGAACGAACTCTGGTCACGCGAATCCTTTTTGCTGGGTAATAATGTGTTGCTGATTGCCGCCATGCTGGTGGTGCTGCTCGGCACGCTGCTGCCGCTGGTGCATAAGCAACTGGGACTCGGCAGTATCTCGGTCGGCGAACCTTTCTTTAATACCCTGTTCAGCTGGCTGATGGCGCCGATGGCGCTGATGCTGGGCATTGGTCCGCTGGTGCGCTGGCGGCGTGATGAGCCGCAGAAGCTGTGGAAACGGCTGGCGCTGGCGCTGGTGGTGACGCTGGCGCTGTCGGTTCTGCTGCCGTGGCTGATGCAGGATCGGATTGCCGCCATGACGGTGATCGGGCTGATGATGGCGCTGTGGGTGATCCTGCTGACGTTGATGGAGCTGCATGAGCGTGCCACCCATCGTCATTCGCTGTGGCGCGGTCTGCGCCATCTGTCGCGCAGTCACTGGGGCATGGTGCTCGGCCATCTCGGGGTGGCGGTGACGGTGATCGGCATTGCCTTTAGCCAGAACTACAGCATTGAACGTGATGTACGCATGCGCGCGGGCGACAGCGTCGATATTCACCGTTATCACTTTGTCTTCCGCGACGTGCGCGACCTGCACGGTGCCAACTACAGTGGCGCGGTGGCGCTGATTGATGTGTCGCGCGATGGACACCACGAAGCGACGCTGCATGCCGAGAAGCGTTTTTACAGCGTCACCCGCTCGGTGATGACGGAAGCAGCGATTGATGGCGGCCTGACGCGAGATCTCTATGCCGCGCTGGGCGAAGAGCTGGACGACAATTCCTGGGCGGTGCGCATCTACTACAAACCGTTTGTGCGCTGGATTTGGTTTGGCGGTGTGTTTATGGCACTGGGCGGGCTGCTATGCCTGCTGGACCCGCGCTATCGCTCGCGTAAGAAAATCGCGGCGGAGGCTGTATGAACAAGAAAATTCTCTTTATTCCGCTGGTGCTGTTTCTGCTGCTGGCAGCGGCGTTGCTGTATCAGCTGACGCGTAATGCCGATGGCGATGACCCGACGCGGCTGGAATCGGCGCTGATTGGCAAACCGGTGCCGGTCTTTACGCTGGAGTCGCTGGATCAGCCGGGTAAAACCTTTGACCAGGCGGTGCTGCATAACGGCCAGCCGCTGCTGCTGAATGTCTGGGCCACCTGGTGCCCGACCTGCTGCGCCGAGCATCAGTATCTCAACACGCTGGCGCAGCAGGGGATTCGCGTGGTGGGGCTGAACTATAAAGATAACCGACAGAAAGCGGTTAACTGGCTGAATACGCTGGGTAATCCCTATGCGCTGAGCCTGTATGACGGTAACGGTATGCTCGGGCTGGATCTCGGCGTGTATGGCGCGCCAGAGACCTTTCTGATCGACGGGCAGGGCATTATTCGTTATCGCCACGCGGGGGATATGAATGAGCGCGTCTGGCAGCAGGAAGTGAAGCCGCTGTGGGATAAATACCGTCAGGAGGCCGGCTCATGAAAGCGCTGATTGCTTTGCTGGCAGCGCTGCTGAGCTTCAGCGCGCTGGCGGCGATTGATACCCTGCAGTTTGACTCTGAGCAGCAGGAGCAGCAGTACCGCCATCTCACCGAATCGCTGCGCTGCCCGAAATGCCAGAACAACAGCATTGCTGATTCCAATGCCATGATCGCTGCGGATATGCGTATGAAGGTGTATCAGCTGACGCGCGAGGGGCAAAGCCCGCAGCAGATCACTGATTATATGGTGGCGCGCTATGGCAATTTTGTCACTTATCAGCCGCCGCTGACGGCATCGACGCTGATTCTGTGGGCCGGGCCTGCGCTGTTTGTGCTGCTGGGCGCACTGGTGATTATTGTGCGCGGCAGAAAACGCCCGTCCTCCCCGGCACTGGATGAGGCTGAACAGCAGCGGCTTGCCGATCTGCTGCAACACGACAGGAAACAATCATGAGCGCGTTCTGGTTAACTCTTGGCCTGTTATTAGTGGCGGCCAGCGCGTTACTGCTGCTGGCGGGGCGTCGCCGCCAGCACAGTCGTGTCGATGAGCGTGATGCGCTGAACAAAACGTTTTATCAGCAGCGTTTGCAGGAACTGGAGCAAGATGAAGCACTGGGCGTGGTGGCAGAACGCGGTGTGATGGTACAGGAACTGCAACAAACGCTGCTGACGGATATCCCGCAGGCGACCACGTTGCAGGCGCGTCCGCTCAGTCGCTGGGTACTGGTGCCAGGCGTGTTAGCGATTCTTGTGGTTTCGCTGGGTGCTTATCTGAAAGTGGGCGGTTTACCGCAACTGATGTTGTGGCAACAGGTGAAAAGCCAGTTCCCGGCGCTGCAGGCGCGGGTGATGGACCCACAAGCTGCACCGCTGTCGCTGAATGAGCTGGCGCATCTTGGTCTGGGATTACGCAGTGAACTGCAAAACGATCCCGACAATGTCAGCAACTGGATGATGCTGGGGCGGATTGGCATGGTGCTGAATAATGCCACCACTGCCAGCCAGGCGTTCCGTCATGCGATGCAATTGCAGCCCGATAACCTGCAGGCGCGGCTGAGTTATGCCGAGGTAATGACCCGATCCGGTGATGTGCAGGACCAGCGTGAAGCGGAAGTCATGTTGCAGGAAATGCTTAAAAATGACAGCCGTAATCTGCAGCTGCTAGGTTTGTTAGCCTTTAATGGCTGGCAGCAGCAACACTATGACAGCGCCATCACTTACTGGCAGCAAATGCTGGTATTACTGCCGCCGGGTGACCGTCAGATTGCGCAGATCGAGCGCAGCATTACGCAAGCCAAAAGCGCCGCCGGGGAGCAAAATAGCCAGCTGGCGCTGACAGTTAGCCTGTCGGCCGCGGCAGAAAAAATGTTACCTACGGGCGGAGTATTGTATATTTCTGTTTCCGATGGTGTAACACGATTACCTGTGGCAGTGAAAAAACTGCCGCTGAGTCATTTTCCTTTATCGCTAACGCTGGATGACAGTAACGCCATTATGCCTGAACGCCTGCTTTCGGCGCAGCATCAGATACAGGTACAGGTGCGTATCTCGCGCGATGGCAGCGCCACCCCGCAACCGGGGGACTGGCAGGGGCAGAGCGCTCTGACGCCATTCGACGGTCACCAGCAGCTGAAGGTTGAGATTAACCAGCAGCGCTGAAGCGACAAATTTACCAGTACAGGGAGAACAACATGAATTTGCGTCTGACGGGGTTGGCACTGGCAAGTGTATTGCTGGTTGGCTGCGCCAGTTCGAAAAATACGGATGAACCGCAGGGACGTTCCGATCCGCTGGAAGGGTTCAACCGCACCATGTTTAACTTCAACTATAACGTGCTGGACCCTTATGTACTGCGGCCGGTCGCCGTTGGCTGGCGTGATTATGTGCCACAACCGGCGCGTACCGGGCTGGGCAACTTCCTCGGTAACCTTGATGAGCCCGCGGCAATGGTCAACTCCTTCCTGCGTGGCGACCCGTACCGCGGCATGATCCACTTTAACCGTTTCTTCCTGAACACCCTGCTGGGTATGGGCGGCTTTATTGACGTGGCGGGTATGGCGAATCCGAAGCTGGCGCGCGAAGAGCCGCAGCGCTTTGGCGGCACGTTAGGCTCTTATGGCGTCGGTTATGGCCCGTATGTGGTGTTACCGGGTTACGGCAGCGCCACGCCGCGTGAAGATATTGGTGACTACGCCGATGACTTCTACCCGGCACTGAGCTGGCTGACATTCTGGATGTCGGCGGGTAAATGGGCGCTGGAAGGTATCGAGACGCGCGCTCAGCTGCTTGATTCTGATGCGATTCTGCGTAACAGCAAAGATCCGTATGCCTTTATGCGTAACGCCTACTTCCAGCGCCATGACTTCCTGGCGAACGGCGGCAAGCTGAAGCCGGAAGAGAACCCGAACGCGTCGGCGATTAAAGATCAGCTTGATGAGATTGATGCGGAGTAAGGTGGCTGAGATGGGGGAGTAAACGACTCCGTGCCACTGGCTCCCCCTCCCTGACCCTCGCCCACGAGGTGGGGGAGGGGATAAAAGCTGTGCCCGCAAACGAAAAAGGCATGTCGAATGACATGCCTTTTTTATTACGCCATTAGCATCAGAACTTGTAGTTGAAGCCAAGGCCATACAGCCAGGCTTTACCTTCTGATTCAAAGGTGTAATCGCCTTCCTGCACCGTCACATGCTTGCCGTGCATATACGAGACACCGGCATCAATCGACGCATCTTCATTCAGCGCGTAGGATGCACCGAGGCTCAGCCACAGGCGATCCTGGTCAGGAATCGAGATAGAACGCTTGTCTGCTGGCACCGGGCTGTCATCAAACGCAATACCGCCGCGGAAGGTCCAGTTGTCGTCATAGAAATACGTCGTACCCAACGCGATACGGTAAGCATCTTTAAAACTTTCATCTTTATAGAACAGCGTCTGGCCCTGTGAACCTGTCGCTTTCAGCTCCTGGAACTGGCTCCAGCTGGTGTAGGCCATGCTGTAGTGCACTGCCCACTGCGGCGCGACTTTGTGGTAACCGGAGATTTCCCACATTTCAGGCAGATTGAGTGTCAGAGCGCCTGGGATGGTAGCGCCATTGGTGCCGAATGGTAACTGGTCGTTGAGGCCATTAAATGCTGATGGCAGGTCACTACGATAGTCGCCCTCAAAATCAATTTTCACTTCGGAACGATAGGTAAAGCCGAAGCGGTTATTATCATCCACTTCATACAGAATACCGGCATTCCAGCCATAGCCCCATTCGTCGCCTTTCAGATGGGCAATTTGCGTACTGGAATTAATACTTGGGTCGAATAACGATAACTGAGAGCTTAATTCTCCGGCATAACGCTCAATTTTTGCACGCGCATAAACAGCATCAAACCCGATACCGAAACTGAAATGTTCATTCAGGCGGTATGCGGTGCTGAGATTAAAGTTTGCCGTCATCAGATCGGTTTTTCCGCCGTATGCACCTGCGGCATAGCTGTCACTGAATTCGGTTGCAAGACCATAGTTACTGGTGACTGAGGCACCAAGCCACCATTGATCATTAATGGGCTGCACATAGTGAATATTGGGAATCCACTCGCTTGGCGCAATATTATTGGCACGCAGGCTGCTGCCTGTTGAGCTGGTGCCATCAATATTCACATCAGGATCGATATACACGGCTCCGATGGAGAACTCTGGGCGATCCATCAATGCCATGGTCGCCGGGTTGCGGCTGGCGGAGGCTGCGGTATCACCGATTGCGCCTTCGCCTGAGTAAGCACGGCCCAGACCAATCGACGAAAATTCATTGAGCTGGAAGCCCGCGGCGTAAACTTGTGAAGAGACGAGCGCGACTGCTGCTGCCACTGCAGACTTTGCAAACAGGTTCTTATGGTTCATAACCACAACCTCATTATCTGAATTTTATTAAGCTCTGTTACACAACGTAACAAGGATCGCGGATTGTAGGGACTGACAGACGGCTAACAAATCAGACCAGTGCGCCAAGTATAGGTCTGACCTGTGTATATGTTGCAATAATGTTTTTAAAATATTTCAAAAATGATCACTGAAATAAGATCTGCTTAACAAAATCCACACGTAAGAAAGTGTAGCCGGGTTTCTAATTTGTTCTGGATCAACTTTGCGGGTGATATTCGTTTGTCGGGAGAGTAAAGCTAGAGTGATGAATACGGCAGGCGTAAACTATTACATATTGAATTAATTTACCTGCCGCGATTGCGGCCTGATTTCAGGAGATCCTTATGACTGATGCCATTAATAAATGTAGCGCCACTGAAACCGCGGCCTGCTGTTGTGTCGATGTCGGCACCATCATGGATAATACCGACTGCACCGCATCATGGAGCCGGGTATTTGAGACTCGCCCTGCGGCGGAAGTGATGCTGGCAGCCCTGACCGAAAAAGCGCGCGCGGTGGAATCCGAGCCTTGTGAAATTAATGCGCGTTTTAGCGAGCAAAATGACGGTGTCAGCCTGGATGTTGATTTTATTTTCGCCTGCCAGGCGGAAACGCTGATTTTCCAGCTCGGCCTGCGTTAATTCCCGTTCTGTAAACTTTCTCCTCATCTGATATCACCCGTAAAGCGAGTGTGCTTTGCGGGTTTTCTGCTGCCTTACAGGTTGTGTTGTTTACCTGCTCTCTGCCGTTAATTCGTGTTTCTACTCTCATTTTCTCCTGCCAGCGCTGGCGTGATGACAACTTTTAGTTAACATTGATCAGGTCAGACCTCTTTGGGCAATGATGCCGCAGGTTTCCGCAGAACAGGTGAAAATAATGAGCAAAGCGCTACCGTTACTGACACGTCAGGGCGAACGCATCGCGATAACACATGGATTACGCACACCTTTTGCCCGTCAGGCGACGGCACTGCACGGTATCCCGGCGGTGGAGTTAGGCACTATGGTGGTGAGTGAACTGCTGGCGCACAGCGATATTCCGCCGCAGGCGATTGAACAGCTGGTATTTGGTCAGGTGGTGCAGATGCCTGCCGCACCCAATATCGCCCGTGAAATCGTGCTGGCCAGCGGTCTGAGTGTGCATACCGATGCCTACAGTGTCAGCCGCGCCTGCGCCACCAGCTTCCAGGCCGTCGCGAATGTGGCGGAAAGCCTGCTGGCGGGCACGATCCAGGCGGGGATCGCCGGTGGTGCGGATTCTTCATCGGTACTGCCGATTGGCGTCAGTAAAAAGCTGGCGCGTGTGCTGGTTGATCTCAGCAAAGCGCGTACGTTTTCTCAGAAGGCGAAACTGTTCAGTCAGCTTCGTCCGCGCGATCTGTTGCCGGTGCCACCCGCTGTCGCCGAGTATTCGACGGGATTACGCATGGGGGATACGGCCGAGCAGATGGCGAAATCCCATGGCATTACCCGCGAACAGCAGGATGCGCTGGCGCATCGCTCCCATCAGCGCGCTGCCCGGGCCTGGGATGAAGGCCGGCTGGCGCAGGAAGTGATGACCGCCTTTGTGCCGCCGTGGCACAGCGCTTTTCAGCAGGATAACAATGTCCGCCACGATTCAAAGCTGGAGGACTATGCAAAGCTGCGTCCCGCGTTTGATCGCCGGCATGGCACGGTGACGGCAGCGAACAGCACGCCGCTGACTGACGGCGCTGCGGCGGTGATCCTGATGACGGAATCGCGCGCGCGTGAACTGGAGCTTACGCCGCTGGGTTATCTGCGCAGCTACGCGTTTACCGCGATTGACGTCTGGCAGGATATGCTGCTGGGGCCTGCGTATGCCTCGCCATTGGCGCTGGATCGCGCGGGCATCACGCTCAGCGATCTCACCCTGATTGATATGCATGAAGCTTTCGCCGCCCAGACGCTGAGCAATCTGAGCAAGTTTCGTGACGAACGCTTTGCCCGTGAGGTTCTGCAGCGCCCGCATGCGCTGGGTGAGGTGGATGAGGAGAAATTCAATGTGCTGGGCGGTTCCATCGCCTATGGCCATCCGTTTGCCGCCACCGGCGCACGTATGATTACGCAAACCCTGCATGAACTGAAACGGTGTGGCGGCGGACTGGGGCTGGTCACCGCCTGTGCGGCGGGCGGACTGGGTGCGGCAATGGTTCTGGAGGCCGAATAATGCAACAGCCATCATCCTTTCACTTACAGATGCGTCTGGATAATGTCGCGGTGATCACCATTGATGTTGCCGACGAAAAGATGAATACCCTGAAAGCCGCCTTTGCCGGGCAGATCCGTGACGTGATCCAGCAGGCGCGGGAAAATCCTCATCTGGCGGGGCTGGTACTGATTTCGGGCAAACCCGATTCCTTTGTTGCCGGGGCGGATATCAGCATGATTGCCGCCTGCGACAGCGCGCAGCAGGCCGAAGCGTTATCGCGCCAGGGGCAAAAAGTGATGAGTGAAATCGCTGCGCTGCCGTTCCCGGTGGTGGCAGCTATTCATGGTCCCTGCCTCGGTGGCGGGCTTGAGCTGGCACTGGCCTGCAGTGCGCGTATCTGCAGTGATGATGATAAAACGCGCCTTGGTCTGCCGGAGGTGCAACTGGGATTGCTGCCTGGCACCGGCGGCACCCAGCGATTGCCGCGTCTGGTGGGGGCGGCAACCGCGCTGGCTCTGATGCTGAGCGGCAAAACACTGCGTGCCCGTCAGGCGCTGAAGATGGGGCTGGTGGATGATGTGGTGGCACGCTCCATTCTGCTGGAAACCGCCGTGGCGCGGGTGCTGGCGGGGCGTCAGCCGCGTGCGCGTCTGCCACTGGCTAAGCGACTGAATGAGGGGCCACTGGGGCGAGCCTTACTGTTTAAACTTGCCACCCGTCAGACGCGGGCAAAAACGCGTGGCAATTACCCGGCTACTGAACACATTCTCTCGGTGGTGCGCTGCGGGCTGGAACAGGGGCGCAGCAGTGGCTACGCGGCGGAAGCGAAAGCGTTTGGCGAACTGGTGATGACACCGGAATCCCGGGCGTTGCGCGGTTTGTTCTTTGCCTCGAATGCGCTGAAAAAAGAGACGGGAGCCGACGCGCAGCCACTGCCGCTGCACAGCATCGGTGTGCTGGGCGGTGGACTGATGGGCGGCGGTATTGCCAGTGTAACGGCGACGCGTGCCGGACTGCCGGTGCGTATTAAAGATATTCAGGCAGAAGGGATTAACCATGCGCTGAAGTACAGCTGGGATCTGCTCAGTAAAAAGGTACGTCGCCGTCATCTGCTGGCGGCTGAACGTCTGCGGCAAAGGTCGCTAATCTCCGGCGATACGGAATGGCGCGGTTTCGCCCGGCGGGATGTGATTATCGAGGCGGTATTTGAGGATTTGCCGCTGAAACAAAAAATGGTGGCAGATGTTGAGCAGCATGCGGCTGAGCACACGATTTTTGCCTCCAATACCTCTTCATTGCCGATTGCTGCCATCGCCGCACAGGCGCAGCGGCCTGAGCAGGTGATTGGTCTGCACTATTTCAGCCCGGTGGATAAAATGCCGCTGGTGGAAGTGATCCCCCACGCCAGCACCAGTGCACAGACAATCGCCACCACGGTAGCGCTGGCGAAACAGCAGGGCAAAACGGCGATTGTCGTTGCCGATCGCGCGGGTTTTTACGTTAACCGCATTCTGGCGCCTTATATCAATGAAGCCTTACGCTGCCTGCTGGAAGGCGAGCCGGTTGAGGTGATTGATAATGCGCTGGTGGAATTCGGTTTTCCGGTCGGGCCAGTCCAGTTGCTGGATGAGGTCGGCATCGATGTCGGCAGCAAAATTATGCCGGTGTTGCAACAGGCCTATGGTGAACGTTTTGCCCCGCCTGCGGCGCTGGACGCGGTACTGCAGGACGATCGCAAAGGACGGAAAAACGCCCGCGGGTTTTATCGCTACCCGGCGGCGGGCTGGTGGCGCAAAAAGCAGGTGGACGACAGTGTTTATCGTGTGCTGAATCTGAAACCCCGGGCGCGGCTGGAAGGCGCTCAAATCGCCCAGCGCTGTGTGATGATGATGCTGAACGAAGCCGTACGTTGTCATGAAGAACAGGTGATCGCCAGTGCCCGTGACGGTGATATCGGCGCGGTATTTGGCATTGGTTTTCCGCCGTTTACCGGCGGCCCGTTACGCTATATCGACCAGCTCGGCGCCGCTATGGTGGTGAATACGTTAACCAATTTGATGCATCAGTACGGTGAACGTTTTGCCCCCTGTGAGGGGCTGCGGCGCATGGCAGAGCAGGGTGAAAAGTTTTACAAAATTGACACTGTCAGCAATACCCATAGTGATTCAGTGGCTTAGTTGTGCCTTGCGTCAGAGCAGTTAATGGCGCTGTTCTGATAAGCGCTTATTAATTGCACAATCGGTTGACTATACTCAGGTCATTGGGGTACAACACAGCGTTAATTCGCAGAATGAAGAGTCAGCGGACTTCGGTTCGTGGCGATTTTGTTTAACAACAGCGGTGCAATATGCAAGTTTTAATTATGCGTCACGGTGATGCGGCATTAGAAGCAGCAAGTGACTCAGTCAGACCCCTGACTCATTGTGGATGCGATGAGTCTCGCCAGATGGCGAGTTGGCTTAACAGCCAGGCGATGGAGATTGAGCGAGTGCTGGTCAGTCCGTACCTCCGTGCCGAGCAAACGCTGGCGACGGTACGTGAAGCGCTGGTGCTGCCGGAAGGGCAGGAAGTCTTGCCAGAGCTGACGCCAGGTGGTGATGCCGGGTTAGTGGCCTGCTATTTACAGGCGCTGGCTAACGAAGGGGTAAGATCGGTGCTGGTGATTTCCCATCTGCCGCTGGTTGGCTACCTGGTTTCCGAACTTTGCCCGCAGGAAGCGCCGCCGATGTTCGCGACGTCCGCGATTGCCTGTGTCGATTTTGATGCGGCTAACTGCGAAGGTAAATTGCAGTGGCAGGTGAGTCCGAAGAAACTGGCAAAAGCGATGTGATTTTGTCTCTTTCCCCCACTGCGTGGGGGAAAGGAAATCCCCCTCACGGCAATTCCGGCGGCAGCCACTCTTCCACTTCAATTAACACCAGCAATGCGGCATCGCCGCCAAACGCCTTAGGCGCCTGATGGAATGCCATCACCAGCGGATGTTGCGCCAGCCACAATGGCGTCTGTTGCTTGAGAATATGTTTACCGTGTCCGTGCATCACGCTGGCACAAAAAATGTGTTCGCGGCGGCAGGCGGCAATCAGCGCGCCCAGTTCCTGCTTGGCCTGCTGCTGGGTCAGACCATGCAGGTCGAGAAAAATTTCCGGCGAATAGTCGCCGCGCCGCAGCTTCTTTAACTCGTAGTGATCGACATCGCTGCGCACATAGCGCACTGCTCCTTCCGTTGCCAGCAGCGGCTGGAATTCATCGGAAAAGTAGTGACTGTTATCGATTTGCTCGGAAAGCAGGCGCTTTTCCGGCACCTGATGCAGTTTTTTACGCTGCGGTGCGTGGACAATAGTGTCCTGCGTCAGTTTGCGTGTGCCGCTCATTAACTGGCGAAACAGGGCCTTATCATCGGCATTAAGTTTGTTTTTGCTGCTCATTCTGGTTCACAATCCGCTTTTCAGTCTTTACCTTAACCCGCACGTGTAACAAAAGTCAGCTTTTTCGCGTCTCCGCGCTGAATTATTGCCAGCTTCGTGGCAAACTAGCGGCCGGATTGTCAGAACGGCCTGCGGAGGGCACCTTGGATAAAATTTTCGTCGATGAAGCCGTGAATGAGTTGCACACCATTCAGGATATGTTGCGCTGGGCGGTCAGCCGCTTCTCAGCCGCCAATATCTGGTATGGTCATGGCACCGACAACCCGTGGGACGAAGCCGTTCAGCTGGTGTTGCCAACCCTGTATCTGCCGCTGGATATTCCGGAAGAGATGCGCCATGCGCGTCTGACCTCCAGCGAGCGCCATCGCATTGTTGAGCGCGTGATTCGCCGCGTCAATGAGCACATCCCGGTCGCTTACCTGACCAATAAAGCCTGGTTCTGCGGCCATGAATTCTATGTTGATGAGCGCGTGCTGGTGCCGCGTTCACCGATTGGTGAGCTGATCAATAACGGCTTTGCCGGTCTGATCAACCACAAACCACAGCATATCCTTGATATGTGCACCGGCAGCGGCTGTATCGCTATCGCCTGTGCCTATGCCTTCCCGGAAGCGGAAGTGGACGCAGTGGATATTTCCCATGATGCGCTGGCGGTGACCGAACAGAATATTGATGAACATGGTCTGATCCATCACGTCACGCCGATTCGCTCGGATCTGTTCCGCGACCTGCCGAAAACACCATACGACCTGATTGTCACCAATCCGCCGTACGTGGATGCGGAGGATATGGGCGATCTGCCGAATGAGTATCAGCACGAACCTGAGCTGGGCCTTGCCGCGGGCAGCGATGGTCTGAAACTGGCGCGTCGTATTCTCGCCTGTGCACCGGACTATCTCAGCGAAGAGGGCATTCTGGTGTGCGAAGTGGGCAACAGTATGGTCCACCTGATCGAGCAGTATCCGGATGTGCCCTTTACCTGGCTGGAATTCGATAATGGCGGCGACGGCGTGTTTATGCTGACCCGTCAGCAGATTATCGATGCTGCGCACCATTTCGCTATCTACAAAGATTAATCAGAGAAGACAGAGGAGCCGTACTGAATGGCCGGTAATACGATTGGCAGTTTATTCCGCGTCACCACTTTCGGTGAGTCGCATGGTATTGCACTGGGCTGCATTGTTGATGGCGTACCGCCAGGAATTCCGCTAACCGAAGCCGACCTGCAGCACGATCTCGATCGCCGTCGTCCTGGCACCTCGCGCTATACCACTCAGCGTCGTGAACCGGACCAGGTGAAAATCCTCTCCGGCGTGTTTGACGGCGTGACCACCGGCACGCCGATCGGCCTGCTGATTGAAAACACCGACCAGCGCTCGCAGGATTATGGCGACATCAAAGATGTCTTCCGCCCAGGTCATGCCGATTATACCTATGAGCAGAAATATGGCCTGCGTGACTACCGTGGCGGTGGTCGCTCTTCCGCGCGTGAGACGGCAATGCGTGTTGCGGCAGGTGCGATTGCGAAAAAGTATCTGCAACTGAAGCACGGTATCGTGGTGCGCGGTTATCTGGCGCAGATTGGTGATGTCGCCTGTGAACTGAAAGACTGGTCGCTGGTTGAACAGAACCCGTTCTTCTGCCCTGACCCGGATAAACTGGACGCGCTGGACGAACTGATGCGCGGGCTGAAGAAAGAAGGCGACTCTATCGGTGCGAAAATCACCGTGATGGCGGAAGGCGTGCCTGCAGGCTGGGGTGAGCCGGTATTTGACCGCCTGGACGCTGACCTGGCGCATGCGCTGATGAGCATCAACGCGGTAAAAGGGGTGGAAATTGGTGATGGCTTCGCGGTGATCAGCCAGCGTGGCAGCCAGCATCGTGATGAGATCCGCGCTAACGGTTTCCAGAGCAACCATGCCGGCGGCATTCTGGGCGGCATCAGCAGTGGTCAGGCAATCACCGCGAATCTGGCGCTGAAACCGACCTCCAGCATTACCGTACCGGGCAAAACCATTAACCGCTTTGGCGACGAAGTGGAGATGATTACCCGTGGCCGTCACGACCCGTGCGTGGGTATCCGCGCGGTGCCGATCGCTGAAGCGATGATGGCGATTGTGCTGATGGACCATCTGATGCGTCAGCGTGCACAGTGTGCTGATGTGAACAGCGACGTGCCACGCTGGTAAGCCAATGAAAACACTGCTTGTCGCACTCTGTTCGCTTCTGGTCAGCGCCACCGCGCTGGCCGCTACGCCATGGCAAAGTATCAGCCAGCCGATCAGTGGTTCGCCACAGTCGATTGGCGGCTTTTCCAATGGCTGCATTATCGGCGCACAGTCGCTGCCGCTGGAGGCTGATCATTACCAGGTGATGCGGCAGGATCAGCGGCGCTATTTCGGCCATCCGGACCTGATTCAGTTTATCCAGCGCCTTAGCGCGCAGGTTAACGGCCTCGGTCTGGGCAATGTGCTGATTGGCGATATGGGCATGGCGGCAGGCGGGCGCTTCAGCAGTGGTCACGCCAGTCATCAGTCCGGGCTGGATGTGGATATCTGGCTGCAGCTGCCAAAAACACGCTGGACTCAGCAAATGTTGCTGAAGCCGCAGCCGCTCGATCTGGTGGCGGCCGATGACCGCAATGTTATTGCGCGTCACTGGCGGCCAGAAATCGACACTCTGATTAAGCTGGCGGCGAAAGACAGCGAAGTGACGCGTATCTTCGTCAATCCGGCGATTAAAAAGCAGTTGTGTGCCGATGCGGGCGTGGATCGTGACTGGCTGCGCAAAGTGCGCCCCTGGTTTGCGCATCGCGCGCATATGCATGTGCGCCTGCGCTGCCCGGCGGGCAGTCTGGAGTGCGAAGAGCAGGCTGCGCCACCGCCAGGAGATGGCTGTGGTGCGGAATTACAAAGCTGGTTTGAACCGAAAAAACCAGGGAGTGGTACACCGGTGAAGCCTGAGCCACCACCATTACCCCCTTCATGTCAGGCGTTGCTGGATAAGCATTTACTTTAGGAATTGAGATGGACTGGTTTGCCGTCAGCCCACTGGTGGTGGGGCTGTTGTTTTGCGTGGCGTTTGTCGCCGCATTTATCGATTCTATTGCCGGGGGCGGCGGATTACTGACCGTGCCCGCGTTGCTGGCGGCAGGCATGTCGCCCGCTCAGGCACTGGCGACCAATAAATTACAGGGTGCAGGCGGTTCCTTCTCGGCCAGCCTCTATTTTGTGCGCCGTAAGGCGGTCAGCCTCGCCGAGCAGAAAATCAATATCATCATGGCGTTTGTCGGTTCGGTTTCCGGCGCCATCTTAATCCAGCATATTCAGCCCGGTCTGCTGCGTCAGATACTCCCGCTACTGATTATCGCGATTGGTCTCTACTTCCTGCTGATGCCACGTCTTGGCGAAGAGGACCGCATGCGCCGCCTGAACGGTCTGCCGTTTGCCCTGATTGCCGGTGGCTGTGTCGGTTTTTATGATGGCTTCTTTGGTCCGGGCGCCGGTTCTTTCTATGCGCTGGCGTTTGTCACGCTGGCCGGTTTTAACCTGGCAAAATCGACGGCGCATGCCAAGGTGCTGAACTTCAGCTCCAACCTGGGCGGCCTGCTGTTCTTTATTTTTGGTGGCAAAGTGGTGTGGGGCACCGGTCTGGTAATGCTGCTGGGGGCGATTCTTGGCGCGCGCGTCGGCGCGCGACTGGTGCTGAGTCGTGGCCAGCAGCTGATTCGTCCAATGGTGGTGTGCGTGTCGGTGGTGATGAGCAGCAAGCTGCTGTATGACAGCCACGGCGCGCAGATTGCCGCCTGGTTCCACACCTTTTTCTGACGGTTTTTTCTCTGATGACAATTACAATGAGCACGACGCATCATTATCAGCAACTTATTGAGATTTTTGATCGCTGTTTTAGCCAGGATTTCCAGACCCGTCTGATTAAAGGCGATGATGAGCCGATCTATCTTCCGGCTGATGAGGAATCGCCGTGGAACCGGGTGGTGTTTGCCCACGGTTACTATGCCAGCGCCTTGCATGAAATTTCACACTGGTGCATCGCCGGTGCGGAACGTCGCAAGCTGGTGGATTTTGGTTACTGGTATTGCCCCGACGGGCGCGATGCCAGCACTCAGCAACAGTTTGAGCAGGCGGAGATCAAGCCGCAGGCGCTGGAGTGGTTGTTTTGTGTTGCCGCCGGCTTTCCGTTCAATGTAAGTTGTGACAATCTCGACGGCGATTTTGAACCGGATCGCATCGCGTTTCAGCGCAAGGTACAGGCTCAGGTACTGATTAATCTGGAGCAGGGTATTCCTGCCCGTCCGGCGCGTTTTATTGCCGCACTGCGCGAGTACTATTCAACGCCTCCATTGACGGCGGCACAGTTTCCCTGGCCGGAAGATCTGTGACTGAATGGAGGAAGGAATTTTGACAAGAGGAATTGACATGATCGCAGAATTTGAAACGCGTATTCTGGCCCTGATTGACGATATGGTTGACCATGCCAGTGATGACGAACTGTTTGCTGGTGGTTATCTGCGTGGTCATCTCACTCTGGCGGTCGCGGAAGTGGAAGCGTCTGACCAGCATACGCCGCAGGCGTTGAAGGAACAGGTAGAGAAAAGCCTGCAGACGGCGATTGAAGCCGGTGAGCTGTCGCCGCGCGATCAGGCGCTGGTGATCGGCATGTGGGACAATCTGTTCCAGCAGGCGCGTCAGTCGGCGTAATACTTGTCCGCGACGACAGACACTAAGAAAAGACCACCTGCGGGTGGTTTTTTTATGTCTGGCAGAAGCTGGTTATTTGCATATGAGATAACGGAGATAAAATAAGTTGTCGTGCGTTACGCACGCCGCAGGATATAAAAAATATACCACCTGAATGAAAAAACAGTGTGGGGAAGGGGTAGCAGGAGGTTTTACATGCAAACACAGCGCTAAGGTATCACCCGAAGGTGATAAACTTTACAAGGGGTAAATTATGTCTGTTAACAGCATTATTCTGTCTTCCGTTTCTGATTTACGCCAGCTGACGACGATTTCATCCACGCTTTTATATATTGAAGGTCAGGACGGTGGGCTCTGGCAATACGATCCCGATGATGTTACCACAACTGATGATGGTATTTTGACTGTGGTCACTGCCGGTGGGGAACGCATTAAACGTATTTATGATGGCCATATTGATCTCGCCTGGGCCGATGTTGACTATGCGAATGCCAATATTGCCCTGCAAAAAATTATTGATCTGATTATTAATATGGCAAAGTCGCGGGGAAATACGGAAGCCTTACCGCGAATTAAAGTTTCTGCTGGCGAGTATTTCTTTACCGCGACTGTTACGCTGCCGGCCTTTGTCCAGATTGATTCGGTTGGGGCGGATTCAAGTTCGAAGTGCAACGCTAAGCCGCCTGTCTTAACTCTGCAAAGACCACTGAAGGCTGCCGGAA
>NZ_CBFFRK010000070.1:0-22917 GCF_965644245.1 Erwinia sp. V71 | reverse complement strand
GCAGGATAGCTTATCGGTAGCTAACCGTCCCTCCATCCACATGACCAAGCGTTGCACTTATTATCTGAATTCGCGCTCATCTATATTGCTATCACTAGACAATAATGTGGCGGTTAATCAGGAGAAGGGAATGGGCAGGCGCAATATTGCCGGTTTACTGTGTTCACTGTTGCTATGGAGCAGCCTGGCGGCACGGGCAGATACACTGGCGTTTCTGGCGGATGACCAGCTGGCGCAGGTTAAACAGCAGCTGGCGGATAATCGGGCCGCGCCGCAAACGGTCGCGGCCTGGCAGGCGTTACAGCGTCAGGCAGATAAGGCGCTGCAACACCCGCTGATGAGTGTGACGGATAAAACCCTTACCCCCGAGGGAGGCTCGAAGCACGATTATCTGAGCCTGAGCGCCTACTGGTGGCCTGACAGCCGCAAGGCTGACGGACTGCCCTGGGTGCGACGCGATGGTGAGGTGAATCCCGCCAGTAAAAATGATCAGTCTGATGGCGTGCGCCTTGCGGCGTTTACTGCCGATGTGCAGGCACTGACGCTGGCGTGGTATTTCTCCGGTGAGCAGCGCTATGTCGATAAAGCGATGGCGCAGCTGCGCCACTGGTTTATCGCGCCGCAGACGCGTATGAATCCCAGCCTGACTTTTGCTCAGGGCGTGCCAGGTATTGGCGCAGGGCGCGCCTCCGGTATTCTCGATGGCCGTTATTTTGCCACGCGCATTGTGGATTCACTGCTGATGCTGCGCCATGCGCCGGGCTGGCAGGCCAGTGATGAGCAGGCGATGCAGCAATGGATGAGTGATTACTTACACTGGTTGCAGACCAGTAAAAATGGGCAGAAAGAAGCCCAGGCGCAAAACAATCATGGCAACTGGTATGCCGTGCAGGTGGCGGGTATTGCCTGGTATCTGCAACGGCCGGAGGTGATTAAGCAGATGGTGGCGCTGGCGCAGAGTAAGCTGGCGTATCAGATTGCTGCGGATGGCTCACAGCCGAAAGAACTGGCGCGTACCCGTTCGTTTCACTACAGCTGGTTTAATTTGCAGGCGTTGACGGCATTAGCGGAGCTGGCGGCGAAAGCGGATGCCGGCGATCTGTGGCGTTACCAGAATGCGCAGCAGGCCGGGATTCTGCGGGCGCTGGATTTTATGGCGCCGTTTAGTGATGATCAGAAAAAATGGCCTTATAAATCAATGGACAGGGTCAGCGTGAGAATTATTCCGCTGCTGTCGCTGGCCGATAACCGGCTGCAGGATAATCGTTACCAGCGCTGGACTGAGCAGGCGAACTTTACAGCAACGGGCGATCAGCAGGGGGAGAAACGGGGTGCCGTGATTGCGGCGCAGCGTGATACCTGGCTGCTGTCGTTGCCGCGGACGTCGCAGATGGCAAGATGAACCTGATGTCGTCTGATTGATCGGGATACCTCGGGGAGATCATCCCGCGCTCCTGCGCGGGCAAGCCGCGCCGGAGCCATCGGGATGTTTCCCCGAAAAACAGACGTTACTGTAGTCTGTGATACACTGTTGTTAGTGTGTGCTTACTTTCATTTTGCTCTTGGCTGTTGTCAGACGGCACGCAACTCATCATACGACACCATCACATGCTCACGGTACGCCGGGCGCTCCGTCAGACGCTGATAGTATTTCTGCAGCGCGGGTAAATCGGCGCGTGCGATTGGGATATCGTAGTAACGGAACAGCAGATAACCGAACTGAATATCCGCCAGAGTAAACTGGTCGCCCACCAGATAGTCGTGCTGCTGCAAACGGGCTTCGGCGATCTGCAACAGTTTCGTCAACTGCGCAATCGCTGCGTCGATAGCCTGCGGGTCGCGGTCTTTTTCCGCCGTACGTACCATCGGCCAGAAAATCGGCCTGGTAAAGGCCGGGGAAACGTTAATCTTCGCCCATTCTGCCCAGACATCGATGGTGGCGCGTTGAGCGTTGTCTTTTGGCCAGAACGGCGCATCGCCATACTGGCTGGCGAGGTAACGCAGAATCGCACCGGTTTCGAACATCGGCGCACCGCCGTTATCGCTCAGCACCGGCACCAGCCCGTTAGGGTTCATGGCCAGAAATTCCGGCGTGTCGTTGCCGCCATATTTATGGCCGATATCGATACGCTGAAAAGGAAGATGCAGCTCGCCGATACACCACATCAGCGCCTGCACGTTAGATGATGTTTTCCTGCCCCACACTGTCAGCATTGCACTCTGCTCCCGATTATCGTCAGACCGGTCTTCAGCATACTGCAATTCCGCGCATTTTTTATGACGTAAACGTGTGATTGTGCGTTTGCCATACCGCACGACCACATGACTGTGCGGCTGCTCTGGCGATCTCGTGTTTTCTCTTTAGCAAGCCATTTCGTGGTATTCAACAGGCCGATTAACCGCGAAAGCGCGCGCTATTACACCGATTGAATTGCAGGTGCGCTGGTAAAGTGGAGGATGTAAAAGTGGCTTTTGACTCTGATAAAGTTATTCCTGACCATGCCGATATTCGCTGGACGGGATGCCATTTGAAGGCAAATTCCAATAACCAGGATGTAAACCATGATGCTGAAGAAAATCAGTCATCGGCTTCCTTCCTCAATTGTCGTCCAGAAGCATCAGGAAGAGCGTCTGCGCTGGAAACAGTGTCAGCGAAGTTACACGTTCCAGCCGATTTATCAGGTCTCGGGTCGGCTGATGGCAATTGAGTTGCTTACCGCGGTGTTTCACCCTTCCGCGCCGGGCCAAAGGTTATCGCCAGAAGACTACTTTGCCGCGCTTGATATTTCTCAGCGGCTACATATTGTGCGGGAACAGCTTGAGCTACTGTCCCACTGGGAAAGCAAATTTGTTGATGGCGGCCTGGTCGCTTCCGTCAATATTGATGGTCCGACGTTACTTGCCCTTCAGCACCATTCGCAGATTCGTTCGTTGATCTCCCGGTTGCCATGGATACGCTTTGAGCTGGTTGAGCACCATGTGTTGCCGCAGGAAGAGATTGTGGCGCAGATGCCGGAACTGGGGCCGCTGTGGCTGGATGACTTTGGCGCCGGAATGGCGAATTTCTCCGCGCTGACAGAACTCAAATATGACTATATTAAACTGTCGCGTGAATTATTTGTGCTGCTGCGGAAAACGGAAGAAGGGCGCAATCTGTTTTCCATGCTGCTGGCGCTGATTAATCGTTACTGCCGGGGTGTGATTGTCGAAGGGGTTGAAACCATTGAAGAGTGGGAGCAGGTACGCAGTTCACCCGCTTTCGCTGCTCAGGGTTACTATTTCTCGCGGCCAGTGCCATTTGAGCAACTGACCGACCTGCCGCTCCAGCTCGCCTGATGCCGATCTCCCCTGTCTCGACTATCTTTATCAGAGACAGGAGATCAGCACGGGGTGGGAGATGTCGCGTAGCGGGAAGATTATCAGCATCATTGTCGGGATTTTTCTTTTACTGGTTGTCGTCGTGGTACTGGTGGTGGCGTTCTTTGACTGGAATCGCCTCAAGCCGACCATTAACCAGAAAGTGTCGACGGAGCTGAACCGGCCGTTTGCGATTCGCGGCGATCTCGGCGTTGTCTGGGAACGCAACCGCGACGAGACGGGCTGGCGCAGCTGGGTGCCCTGGCCGCATATCCATGCCGAAGATATTTTGCTCGGTAATCCGCCTGAAATTCCTGAAGTGAGCATGGTGCATCTGCAGCGCGCAGACGCCACGCTGGCACCGTTGTCGCTGCTGGCTAAGCAGCTCTATATTCCCTGGATCAAACTCCAGCAGCCAGATGCCTTACTGGTACAGACGGCTGACGGCAAAAATAACTGGACCTTCAGTCTCGCGGGTAGTGATGATCCGCAGCAAACGCAAACCCCCTCCAGCTGGTCGTTCCGCCTCGACACCATTATGTTTGACCGCGGCGAGATCGATTATCGCGACGCCATCAATAAAGCCAGTGTAAAGGTGCAGGTCAACTCGCTGGGTAAAGCGGTGCCGTTCGCGCAGATTGCAGGCGGTGATGAGACGTCGCAGCAGGCCGCGGATTTCGTTTTTGGCTGGAAAGCCAGCGGCACGTATAACAATGAGCAGCTGAAGGGTGAGGGTAAGATCGGTGGCATGCTGTCGCTGCGCAGCCAGACCACACCCTTCCCGATTGAAGCGGATGTGCGTAACGGCAGTACGCGAGTGCGGGTGGCCGGTACGCTGCAGGACCCGCTGAATCTCGGCGGGCTGGATCTGCGCCTGCGTTTTTCCGGCGACACGCTTGCCAGTCTGTATGGTTTAACCGGCGTGTTGCTGCCGGATACCCCGCCGTATGAAACCGATGGTCACCTCTCTGCCCGTTTCCGTGAGCAGGGGGGCGCGGTATTTCATTACCAGAACTTTAACGGCCATATTGGCGACAGCGATATTCATGGCTCACTGACCTACCAGCAGAGCGAGCCACGGCCGAAACTGACGGGCGAGCTGGAATCACGTCAGTTGCGGATGGCGGATTTGGGCCGCTGATTGGTGTGGAATCGGGTAAAGGCAGCGAGAAAACCGTGCAGGCGAAAGCGAAACGCGGTGAGGCCAGTACCCAGCCTGCCGATCGCGTGCTGCCGCACGATAAGTTTGATACCAAAAACTGGCGGGCGATGGATGCTGACGTCAAATTCAGCGGTAAGCGTATCGAGCACGGCAGTGCCTTGCCGCTCAGCGATCTGAATACCCATTTAATCCTGAATAACGGTGACTTACGCCTCGATCCGCTGCGCTTTGCGCTGGCGGGCGGCACGCTGAATGCCACCATTCATCTCGAAGGTGACAAAACACCGATGCGCGGGCAGGCCGAGATTCATGCCCGCAAGCTGCGCCTGCGTCAGCTGTTTACCGGCGTGGAAGCGATGCAGAGCAGCCTGGGACAGCTGAATGGCGACGCCAGCCTAAGCGGACGCGGTAATTCGGTGGCGGATTTGCTGGCGACCAGTAACGGCGACCTGAAACTGCTGATGAACGACGGGCTGATCAGCCGCAACCTGATGGAGATTGTCGGGCTGAATGTTGGCAACTATGTGGTGGGTAAACTGTTTGGCGACGATGAGGTTCGGATTAACTGTGCCGCAGCCGATCTCAATGTGCGCAATGGCCTGGCATCGACACGGCTGTTTGTTTTCGATACGGAGAATGCGGTGATTAATATTTCCGGCAACGCGAACTTCGCTACGGAGCGGCTCGATTTATCCATTGATCCGGAAAGCAAAGGGATTCGTATTATTACCCTGCGTTCACCACTGTATGTGCGCGGCACCTTTAAAAGCCCGGATGCCGGGGTGAAAGCGGGGCCATTGCTGGCACGTGGTGCGGCTGCGGTGGCACTGGGGGCGGTTGTGACGCCTGCCGCTGCGCTGCTGGCGCTGGTGTCACCCAACGATGGTGATGACAATCAGTGCACCAGGGTGCTACAGCAGATGAAGACGAAGAAATAGTGCGATAAAAAAAGCCGGTGCAATCGCCGGCTTATTTATTTTGCTGTCGCAGTGATTACAGCGACTTATGACGTGTTTCCTGAGTCAGTAACAGCGCCAGCAGCGTCAGGGAGGCCATGGCCGCCAGATACCAGCCCACCGCGTACAGGCCGTAAGTGGCGGTCAGCCAGGCGGCGATATACGGTGCTACAGACGCGCCAAGAATCGACGACATATTGTAGGAGAACGACGCGCCGGTATAACGCACTTCGGTCGGGAACAGCTCCGGCAGCAGCGCGCCCATTGGGCCGAACGTCAGACCCATAATGCTCAGGCCCAGCACCAGGAAACTCATCACCAGCCATTGCTGACCTGAACCCAGCAGATGCGGGAACACCAGGGCAAAGCCGATAATCAGCGCGGTAATGGTGATCATCGTCTTACGACGACCAAAACGGTCCGCCAGGATACCGGCAATCGGCACCATCACACCAAAACCAATTACCGCCACCATCAGCATCCACAGGAAGCTGTTACGTGAGTAACCCAGGCCCGCCGGCTGCGCCGCAGTACCGTAACTCATTGAGTAAACAGTCATGATATAGAACAGCGTATAGGTCGCCAGCATGATAAAAGTACCGAGGATGGTCGCTTTCATATGCTTGCTCAGCAGCGTACCAATCGGCACTTTAACCTGTGCTTTTGCCTGCTGTACTTTGGCAAATACCGGTGATTCATGCAGTGAAACACGGACATACAGACCAATCAGCACCAGCACAGCGGAGAGGATAAACGGCACACGCCAGCCCCACTCCATAAACTGTTGCTCGGTCAGGATCCACGACAGCAGCAGGAAGGTGCCGTTAGCGAAGAAGAAGCCAATTGGTGCGCCCAGCTGTGGGAATGAACCGTACAGCGCGCGTTTTTTCGCTGGCGCATTTTCGGTTGCCAGCAGCGCCGCGCCGCCCCATTCACCACCGAGGCCCAGACCCTGGCCGAAACGTGCCAGTGCCAGCAGCAGCGGTGCGAACACGCCAATGGTTTCATAACCCGGCAGCAGGCCGATCAATACGGTGGAGATACCCATGGTCAGCAGCGAGGCGACCAGTGTGACCTTGCGCCCTGCGCGGTCACCAAAGTGACCAAATAGCGCGGAACCAATTGGACGCGCAACAAAGGCGATCGCAAAGGTCGCCAGCGACTGCAGTGTTGCAACGGTAGCATCACCCTGAGGGAAGAAAATATGCGGGAAGACGATAACGGCTGCCGTGGCATAAATATAGAAATCGAAAAATTCGATCGCGGTACCGACGAGGGAAGCGACCACCACTTTGCCACGTGAGTTGACGGGGGTGTGTTCCTGTTCGGTATCGAGAGTTTCAGCGATGGAGGCTTGCATAGTTTATTCTTTTTTATAAAACGAGAACAGGAATCTTACGCACAGAGCATGCCGTGTTCAATGGTGAAAACCCGCGCCAGCACTGGCCTGGGGCGGGTAAAAGAGGATAATTTTTGTCAGCGGGACTTTGCTGGCGAATGGCAGGGCGAAGCGTCGCTTTTTCAGAGTGAATCACTGCAAAACGGTTAAATAAAAGTTAGCAGTCAGCGATAAATGCTGTCTTTTGCTCACTATTTATGCATCGGGCAAGATTTTTAACTGACGTGGTCGCTATGCGTATGACGATCCGGCATTTTCTCATCACCTTTATACTGTGCGGTGGCAATCCAGGCGGCGCAAAACAGCGTCAGACGAGCGAAGAAGTAGAAAAAGGCCATCAGTCCCAGCACGGAACCAAACGCCGCGCCCGATGGAGATGAAGCCAGTTTCGGCAGTGTCAGCGTCATAATAAATTTAATCACTTCAAAACCGATGGCGGCCAGCAGCGTGCCACGCAACAGTGCTTTTTTGCGCGGCTTATGGCGCGGCAGTATCCAGAAGATCCACAGAAACAGCAGATAGTTGGCGAAAATCGAAATCGTCAGCGCAATGATGGTCATTGCCGGGCGCAGCCACTCGATATGGTCGAGCCCCAGCGCCTGCACAATCGCCGCCTGCGCCGCCCCTGCCACGGAAGTGAGCGACAGGGTAATAATCAGCGCCAGTACCAGACCGGTAAGCGAAATAAAGTCGCGGGTATATTTGAAGTAAATCTTCTCATTGTCGGCCGGATTACGCTCCCAGACATCGCGCGACTGAGCGCGGATCGCTTCGCGCAGATTACCCATCCAGCTGATACCGGAGTAGAGCGCGATCAGCAAACCGGTCAGACCGACGGTGGTGCGCTGCTGTACGGCGGTATTAACGGTGTTTTTCAGTGTGCTGGCCAGCGTGGGATCGCTGATGCCGCTGACCATCTTATTGATCAGCTCCGTCAGCAGGTCCGGGTGTGACGCCAGCACAAAACCGACAGCAGCAAAGGAGACCATCAGAATCGGGATCAGTGACAGAAAGGAGAAATAGGTAATCGCGGCACCAAACTGACTGCCGAGGCGGTCGTTAAACCGTTCTCCGGCACGGATAAAATGTGCCACGGCCGGGATCGCCTGCACCCAGCTGGCAAAGCATGAAACGCGGGAGATCGAATGGTCGACGGCTTTTACACCGGTTTTGAGGGGCAGGGCTGATGACTTTTCTGTGGTCTGTGGTTGCTTATCCGTCATTAAGCGCGGGTATCCTGTTGGTGACTGATGTCTATAGTATAGCCTCCTAAATAATTCGGGCTGCAGGAAGGCGGCAACGCAGCGAATCCCCGGGAGCTTACTTTAGTAAGTGACCGGGGTGAGTGATAAATCTGCCAAAGGCAGATTTGAACGCTGCTTGCAGCGGCCCCAACGGGGCGAGGCCGTGAGAGGGGCCGAGTAGCAAAGCCAACGCACCTGCAGCCCGCATTATGACGGAGGATCGGCGTAGCGTTTCATGGCCTGGGTCAGCCACTCCATAAACACCTGCACGCGGCGCGCCAGATTGCGCCGGTGCGGATAGATCAGCGACACTGGCATGGGCTGGGCGCGAAACGCGGGCAGAATCTCCACCAGGCTACCCTCTTCAAGGGCAGGCTGCATGCCGACGCGTGGCGCCTGGATAATCCCCAGCCCGGCGATACAGGCGGCGCGATAGGTTTCGGTACTGTTGACCGTCAGCACGCCCCCGGTCTGAATACGCTGGCACTGTTTGCCATCGAAATACTCGAAACCATCCGGTGGCGTCCCCAGCTGCTGGCTGTAATGCACCATCGCATGCTGTGACAAATCCTCCAGCGACTGCGGCGTGCCAAAACGCGCCAGATACGCCGGGCTGGCGCAATTGATCATCGGCAGATGGCCGAGCGGGCGGGAAATCAGCCCGGAATCTTTCAGCACGCCGACGCGTACCACGCAGTCGAAACCTTCCCGTATCACATCGACCAGCCGGTCGCTGCTGCTGAGTTCCAGTTCAATACCCGGATAGTGCTGCAAAAATTCCGGCAGGCGCGGGATAACGAAGTTGCTGGCGAGACTGACTGTCATATCGACGCGCAGGCGGCCGCTGAGGGTCGCGGGATCGTTCTGGAACATGGCATCCATTTCATCGAGCGTGGCCAGCAGGTCGCGGCAGCGTTCGTAATAGATCATGCCATCCTGAGTCAGCTGCACACGGCGGGTGGTACGATGCAGCAGGCGTGCGCCCATCTGATTTTCCAGCGCCTGTAGCTGCCGTGAAACGCTGCCTTTTGGCAGACCGAGACTCTCCGCGGCCCGGGTAAAACTCTGCATTTCCGCTACTCTGACAAAAACCTGCATTGCATGAATTTTATCCACCCGTCACCCCGATTGTTGTTATGAATGAAACAATGAAACGCAGTTACCTGTGTTTATAGATCAAAATCGGAAGAATATCCTTACTTTCGTCCAGACTTATCCACGAGGAGCAGAAAATGACGCGTAAAATTGCATTGATCACCGGTGGCAGCCGCGGTTTAGGTAAGAATGCGGCGCTAAAACTGGCGAAAAAGAACAGTGATATCATTTTGACCTATCGCTCTCAGCAGCAGGAAGCCGACGCGGTAGTGAAAGAGATTCAGGCCACCGGCGCCCGTGCGGTGGCGCTTCAGCTGGATGTGGCGGACAGCAGCAGCTTCGATGCGTTTGCTGTGGAAGTGAAAAAACAGCTTAAAGACATCTGGCAGCGTGATAGTTTCGATTATTTATTAAACAATGCCGGTACTGGCCTGCATGTGCCGTTTGCCGAAACTACCGAAGCGCAGTTTGATCAGCTGGTGAGCGTGCATTTCAAAGGGCCGTTCTTCCTGACGCAGAAACTGTTGCCGTTGCTGGCTAACGGCGGTCGTATTCTGAATGTCTCCAGTGGGCTGGCGCGCTTTAGCCTGCCAGGGCACTCCGCTTATGCGGCGATGAAAGGGGCGATGGAGGTGCTGACGCGTTATCAGGCGAAAGAGCTGGGGGCGCGCGGTATTGCGGTGAATATTATCGCGCCGGGTGCCATCGAGACCGACTTCGGTGGCGGCGTGGTACGTGATAATGCGCAGATGAATGCCTTTGTGGCGTCACAAACCGCGCTGGGCCGTGCTGGCCTGCCGGACGATATCGGCGATGCCATCAGCATGATCCTCAGCGATGAAAGCGGCTGGATGACGGCGCAGCGTATTGAGGTGTCGGGCGGGATGTTTATCTGATGGCATGATGCAGCTAAAGCGGTCTCTGGTGGCCTCATACTGAAAGCCTGATACGGGTCACTTAAGCATTCTATCGTGCCCTGCGCTGCCTGACTGCTCCCCCGGGCTGGCGGGTTCTCGCGCCACGCTTCGCGTGGTGCCTTCACTCCTCTCGTCAGCCTGACGGACCGGCGATAACGGGACGTCCCTGTCCCGAATCGCCTTGCGCCCGCGTCCTGGCCCCTCCCTTCGTTCAGCGCTGCGGATATGCCGGTCCGGGGGAGCAGCCAGTCAGCCGTGTGAGTGCGCAATCGTATATGAGTTAACAACCTGGTTTGCATTCTGGCTGATGGCCGTTTGCAAATGAGCTTGCCATCGCCAGCAAAAACTGGCCGCTGATGTTGAAGTGTATAGCGAGGCATCGTCTAACCAGCGGTTTTATGCCAAAAACGGGGGTTGCTGACTGGCATCTCAGATACGTTAATTAGCATAATTCAAAGCACTTCAGTTGAATTTTACGGATAATAAAAAAACAAAAAAGGCCCGATCATCGGGCCTTATTGTAAAAGGAATTCTGTTAAATTTCTTGTAGTTCACGTACAAGATGACCTTTTAGCTTCTTACGCAATAAGGTAGCAGAAGAATGTCTTTTACTAATCGTCAGGCTGGCTTTGAGGTCGCACAAATGCGCCTCAGCATTCATAGAGCGAGTTTTCAACTCAGCAGAAACTAACGCCTTAAATACTTTTTTCTCGCCGTTTATAGGGGTGAGAAACGCTGAACGTTTTTGCTTATTGTAAGACGACATAGCATGCTCTCCCCTCTGTAACTGTTTTATACGAATGCAATTCTTCCGGTATCAATGATCGCGGAGCTTTCTTTGGCAATCCTGTTCGCTCATTATAGCGCGGTTCACTTTTTAACCCAAGCATATAGTCATACGTCTCTTCCAGAGTAGTACGGCGACCGATATCAACAACTCCACCGGATGCAGCCTGGAAAGCAAAACCGCCTATATTGAATTTCTCAAAGTGAGCGATTAATGCTAATGAGACCGTTTGCAAAACGACGGCGCCCCCCAATCCTTCAAAATTTACGTGACGAAAATCGGCCAAATTTTCCATCCCGTCGAATACGTCAAAATAGACCTCAGCCATTCCGTTTACAGGAAAAGGAACGCCAGCCGGCATTTGGTATCCAATGCGATTAAAGGTTAGCTCGTCAGCCAGGCTGCCAACAATTACCGTATATAATTGATTTCCCGCAACAAAAACGTAGCTATGGTGAACTCGATGATCATAGATGAACTTCTTTCGTCTTAAAACATAATCATCAAGAAATAATTCTTCTTCTATAAGCACTTATCACTCCTTTGAGAAGCGTTTAGATCGTGGGGCCCATTCTTCTATACTTCGCTCAAACCTGCCTGTCAATGCTGTCTGAAGGAGGGCTGATTTTATTGGCAATAGCCAGCGAAAATGCCAACGAGTGTGCAGGTGAATGCAAATACCCATCAGGCAAATATCCCCATGATTTTATGGGGAACCGAGACCATGCTGATCACGAATCCCCTTTATTAATGATGGGCTTTATCAGACGCGGATGGTGCCGTTAATCACGGTAACGGTTTGCCCGCCAATCCAGATGCCGTCCGGGCGATAGCTGACCTGCAACCGGCCGTTGCGCTGCAGGGCGCTGCCCTGACGCACGCGATAATCTTCCGTCTGTCCCTGTGCCTGCAGATAACGCGCCAGGCAGGCGTTGGCGCTGCCGGTGACCGGATCTTCGACCAGCGTCCCTTTCTCCACTAACAGGCCGCGTACTTCATACTTTTCTTCTGCCTCCGTCAGCAGACCAAACGGCATCAGACCGTTGACCTGTGCCAGTTGCTGCAGTTCGGCAAAGGCGGTGACATCCGCTTTGATCGCCAGCACCGCATCTGCAGAGAGCATCGGCACCAGCAGCCAGCGAATGCCCATATCCACCACCATCGCGCTTTCGCCGGTGAAGGCATCCGTGTTGAGTGCGCGACCGATCAGTTCATGGCTAAACGGCGTCAGAGTGACTGGCGGTGCGGAGAAGGCCAGCGCTCCGCTGGCATCGATGGCGATATCCACCAGACCGACACCGCACTGCTGGACAATTTTGCCCGGAGTGTTCAGCGTAATCCCCGCTTCCAGCAGGGCGTGTGCGGTGCCGAGCGTCGGGTGGCCGGCAAACGGCAATTCGGTATCCGGAGTAAAAATGCGTACGTGGTAATCGGCTGCCGGATCGCTGGCTGGCAGCACAAAAGTGGTTTCCGACAGGTTAGTCCAGCGGGCAATGGCGGCCATCTGCGCATCACTCAACCCGTCCGCCTGCATGATCACGGCTAAAGGATTACCATTAAAAGGGGAACTGGTAAAAACGTCGACTTGTTTAAAGGGGATTAGCTGGCTCATCGCTGTCTCATGGCAATTTCTGATTGCCATATTACTAATGTGAAGCGGTTGCTATCGTCAACTCATCTCTGTATCAATAACGCTATGCAGTATACCCGTCATAATTCAAGCTGCAGGTGCGTTGGCTGCGCCCGCTCACCCCAGTCACATAGCTATCTATGCTCCCGGGGATTCGCGGGTTTGCCGCCTTCCTGCAACTTGAATTATTTAGGGTATAACCGATAAGTGGCGGAATTATGTTGAAAATTCTGGGAAAAGCATCATCAATCAATGTCAGAAAAGTGCTCTGGCTGTGTGACGAACTGGAGATTCCTTTCCGGCGTGAGGACTGGGGCGACGGCTTCCGTTCAACTCAGGACGCTGAATTTCTGGCGCTCAATCCTAACGCGATGGTGCCAGTGATTCAGGAAGGTGACTTTGTGATGTGGGAGTCGAACGCCATTATTCGCTATCTGGCGAATGCCCATGGTGGTGAGTGGCTCTATCCGCAGCATCCGCGGGCGCGGGCGCCAGTCGATCAGTGGATTGACTGGCAGGCCACAGAACTGAATACTTCATGGCGCTATGCGTTTATGGCGCTGGTGCGCAATTCTCCGGCGCATCAGGATCCCCGGCTGATTGCCGCTGCCTGCAAAGGCTGGGCGTATACCATGGGCATTCTTAATCAGCAGCTGGAAAAAACTGGCCACTTTGTTGCCGGCAAAGACTTTACCCTGGCAGATATTCCTCTCGGTCTGTCGGTGAACCGCTGGTATGAGACACCGCTGGACCACCCGAATTTGCCTGCGGTGCGTGCCTACTATGAGCGGTTAACCGAACGCCGTGCCTATGTCGCCTGGGGACGCAACGGTACTCCCTGACATCAGGCGATGCCCGGCGGCAGACCGCTCATTTCGCAGGCCAGCGCGCCTGCGCGTTTCAGCGCATAGCTGTAGCGTTCATCAAACGGGTAGCAGCAGGAGAGGCGCAGCGCATGGCGGCAGCGGTCGCTGAGGGTATAGAGTGCGCCAGGCGTGACGCAGATTTTCTCCTGCAGCAGACGGTGAAACAGCTCGACACTGTCGACGTTGCCCGGTAGTTCCACCCAGAAGACAAAGCCGCCCTGCGGTAGCGTGGCGCGTGTACCCTGCGGAAAGTGGCGGGCAATCAGCCCACGCGCCTCATCCATCTGCCGGGCGTAGCGCCGGCGCAGGGTGCGCAGGTGGTGATCGTAGCCGCCGGACTCAAGAAAAGTGCCTAATGTTTCCGAAAGCAGCATCGATTCCGACATCGACGATACCGCCTTCAGGCGCGCGATCTGGGCCGCGAAACGGCCCGCAACAATCCAGCCCACACGAAAATCCGGTGCCAGCGTTTTGGTAAAGCTGGAGCAGTACAGTACCCAGCCGTGCTGATCGAAGGCTTTGACCGCAGGCGTCAGCGGCCAGTCAAACTGCAGTTCACCGTATAACCCATCTTCCAGCAGTGGCACTTCGTAGCGATTGACCAGTTGCGCGAGGCGCTTTTTATCAGCCAGCGTCATGCTGCAACCCAGCGGATTCTGCACCGTCGGCATGGCAATCAGTGCATTGATGCGTTTTTCCGTTAACAGCATCTCCAGCGCATCCAGCGACAGACCACGTTGCGGGTCGGTGGGGATTTCAATCGACTTCAGGCCAAGGCTGGCCAGCAGCGGAAACAGATAAAAATAGGTTGGGGTTTCCAGACCGACGCAGTCGCCGGGTTTGGTCACTGCCCGCAGCGCCAGCTGCAGTGCTTCCATACAGCCGTGGGTGAGGGTGACATCGTCGGCGGTCAGCGCCATACCGGAGTCCATCGCGCGGCGGGCGATTTCCCGTCGCAGTCGCGCACTGCCGGGTGGCAGGGCATAGCGGCTAATCATCTCCGGCTGGCGCCGCAACAGAGAGGCGCTGATGCGTCCCAGTTTCGCTGCCGGGAAGAAATCACCGGTTTGCGGGCAGGCGAGGGAGATATTGGTGTAGTCCGGGTGATTCTGTGCGGCAAATACGGTATCAATCAGATCGAGTTTTTCACTGCTGGGCGACGAGACCTGCGCCCGGTGCTTACCGCTGCGCGTGACCGACGGCAGCATACCGCGCACGTAATAGCCAGACTGTGGCCGGGCTTCGATCAGGCCACGATCTTCCAGGATCCGCCAGGCATTCAGCACCGTATTGACGCTAACCTGATGTGAACCGGCGACGCGACGAATGGCGGGCAGTCTGCTGCCGGGCGGCCAGGTGCCATGATGAATCGCCGTGGCAAAGGTTTCCGCCAACTGATGATAAAGCGTGTTTTCCTGCGGTTCGATAATGGACACAATTGCCTCCCGGTTTGATGGGTACAATCTGGAAGTTATGCAGATTGTACTCAATACAATAGTTGTTTTGTGTATCTGTTACCATCCCCGTGGCTTTCTTACACTGGTCTTCCACTTACCCGTTTGCAGGAATGCATCATGTTCGATCCCACGTTTTTTAGCTATGTCACGGTGATGTCGATTACGCCCGGCCCCAATAATCTGCTGCTGGCGACCTCCGGGGTAAATTTCGGCCTGCGCCGCACGCTGCCGATGGTGGGCGGCATTCTGCTGGGGTGTGTGGGTCAAATTGCGTTAGCCAGTGCGCTGCTGGAGGTGCTGCTGCTCTGGATGAGTCAGGTGCGCCTGCCGCTGACCCTGCTGGGCTGCGGTTATCTGCTGTGGCTCTCCTGGAAACTCTACCGCTCGTCTGCACCGGAAATGCGCGCCAGCGTACGTCCGATGACGGTGACTGGCGGCATACTGTTTCAGGCGGTGAACCCGAAATCCTGGCTGATGGCGACCAATGTCGCGCTGTTATACAGCGCCAGTAATGGCGTCATCACCACTATGGCGGGCTTTATGTTGCTGAATCTGCCGTGTGTGATGGTGTGGGCGGTGATGGGCGATCGTCTGCGTCATCATCTGCAGGTGGCGTGGAAGCTGAAACTGTTTAACAGCGTGATGGCGCTGTCGCTGGTGGCGACCACATTATGGATGCTGATTGACGCGCTGCAGTTCTGACCTGATGCCGTGGCACGGAATGCCACGGCAAAGCGCCATCTTGTGCGGTGGCGCAGAAAGAAAGCTTTACCTTACGCATCATCGCTTTAATACTCCCTGCAAACAGAAGAATAAAACATCAGTCCCGACGGCTGCGGCGCCGTCCTCTGTGCAAGGAGCCTGCTTTTGACCTCTCTTACCCCTGAAATGTGGCTGGCGGCGCTGGTCGTCGGCATTACCATCCTGCTGTGGGCCACCTCACTGCTGCCGGAATTTATCACTGCCTTACTGTTTTTTGCTGCCGCGATGCTATTGCATATCGCGCCAGCGGCGACGGTGTTCAATGGCTTTGCCTCCTCCGCCTTCTGGCTGGTGCTGAGCGGCTTTGTGCTCGGGCTGGCGATTCGTAAAGTGGGACTGGCCGACCGGCTGGGCTACGCGCTGGCTGCCCCGTTAACCACCTCGTGGCTGCGTATGGTGGGTGGGGTGATTATTATCAGCTACCTGCTGGCGTTTGTGATGCCGTCGAATATGGGACGCATTGCACTGATGATGCCGATTGTCGGCGCGCTGGCGAAACAGGCCGGACTGCGTGAAGGCGGCCGTGGCTGGATTGGCCTGGCGCTGGCGACAGGCTTCGGGACGTTCCAGTTATCGGCCAGCATCCTGCCTGCCAATGTACCCAATATGGTGATGATGGGTGCGGCGGAAAACTCGTTTGGGCTGCATCCTGGCTATATGCCGTGGCTGTTCCTGCATACGCCAGTGGTTGGCGTGCTGAAAGGTGTGCTGCTGACGCTGTGTATCTGCTGGCTGTTCCCGGCCACGCCGCAACCGGTACAGCGCCAGCCGCGTTTACCGGCACTGAGTGGCGAAGAGCTGCGTCTGATGGCCGTGCTGCTGCTGACACTGCTGCTGTGGATGACCGACAGCCTGCACGGCATCTCGCCAGCATGGGTCGGCCTGACGGCTGCCTGTTTCTGCCTGCTGCCGCGCGTCGGTTTTCTGACCGGTGAGGCGTTTGGCAATGGGGTGAATTTCCGTACCTGCCTGTATGTTGCGGCGATCCTTGGCGTGACGGCGGTTGTGGTGGATTCCGGCCTTGGAGAAGCCATCGCGAGCGCGTTGCTGACCGTTGCACCACTGGATAAAGCCAGTCCGTTCCTCAGCTTTATCTCGCTGAATGCGATTACCACTGCGCTTAATTTTGTGGTCACCGCCAATGGTGTGCCAGCGATGTTTACGCCGATGGCCAATAGCTTTGCCGAAGCTTCAGGCTTCTCGCTGATGACGGTGATGATGATTCAGGTCTTTGCCTACGCCACGCCGCTGCTGCCGTATCAGGCGTCGCCGATTGTGGTGGCGATGGGATTAGGCAATGTGCCGCCGCGGGATGCGATAAAATTGTGTCTGATGGTGGCACTGGTCAGTACGCTGGTGCTGCTGCCGCTGGATTATCTGTGGTTTAAGCTGCTGGGTTATCTGTAAACAGCACGGCGGCAGCGTTGCCGCCGTGAGAGTACACACTTACTTCGCGTGAGCGGTTGCGGCGCTGTCGTGCGCTTCGTCGTTCGCTGCCTGCGTCAGTGGCAGGTAATCCAGCTGCAGAATGCGGCTGGTTTCCGCCAGCTCTTTCTCGGTCGCGGCGACGTTACCATTCAGCTTCATACCGTAAGATGGGATGATCTGCTTCAGCTTCGCCTGCCATTCTGGCGTGCTGATTTTATCGCTGAACACTTTCTTCATCAGCTCCAGCATAATCGGCGCGGCAGTGGATGCCCCAGGCGATGCGCCCAGCAGGGCAGAGATCGTGCCATCCTGCGAGGTCACCACTTCGGTGCCAAGGCGCAGTACGCCGCCTTTTTTGGCATCTTTCTTGATGATCTGCACACGCTGACCCGCCACGGCTAAACGCCAGTCCTCTTTCTTCGCTTCCGGGAAATACTCCTGCAACGCTTTATGACGGTCATCGTCGTTGAGCATCACCTGGCTAACCAGGTATTTCACCAGATCGAAGTTATCCAGCCCCACATGCATCATCGGTTTGATGTTGGACGGGGTGATGGAGGCGAACATATCCCACAGAGAACCATTTTTCAGGTACCTGGTGGAGAAGGTGGCGAACGGGCCAAACAGCAGTACCTGCTTGCCATCCAGCACGCGGGTATCGAGGTGCGGCACGGACATTGGCGGCGCGCCAACAGATGCTTTACCGTACACTTTCGCCAGATGACGCTGCACCACGTCCTGGTTTTCCGTCACGAGAAACTCGCCGCCGACCGGGAAACCTGCGTAGTTGTTCACTTCCGGAATACCGGCTTTCTGCAGCAACGGCAGTGCCGCGCCGCCTGCGCCAATAAAGATCTTTTTCGCCTGGATAACGCGCTGTGCGCCGCCGTAATTCAGGTCGGCAACGGTGACGCGCCAGCTGCCATCATCGTTGCGCGTAATATCGCGCACTTCATGACGAGTGCTGAGGCGGAAATTCGCGCTTTTTTCCAGCGAGGCAACCAGCTGGCGGGTGATTTCGCCAAAGTTGATGTCAGTGCCCATCTGAATACGCGTGGCGGCCACTTTCTCGTTGCGGTCGCGCCCTTCCATGATCAGCGGAACCCACTGCTCAATCACTTCCGGGTCTTCCGAGTATTCCATGCCGCGGAACAGGGTGCTTTTCTGCAGCGCGTCATAGCGCTTGCGCAGGAAGTTAACGTTGTCTTCACCCCAGACAAAACTCATATGCGGCGTGGTATTAATAAAGCTGCGCGGATTCTGCAATGCGCCACGCTGAACCTGGTAAGCCAGGAAGCGGCGCGATACCTGGAAAGCTTCGCTGATATCGACTGCTTTAGCGATATCGACCGAGCCATCGGCATTTTCCGGGGTGTAGTTCATCTCAGCCAGCGCGGAGTGGCCGGTTCCGGCATTGTTCCAGCCGTTCGAGCTCTCCTGAGCTACGCCATCAAGACGTTCAACCATCTCAATGGACCAGTTCGGTTCCAGTTCGTTCAGGTAGGTGCCCAAAGTGGCACTCATCACACCACCGCCGATCAGTAACACATCGACGCTTGATTCCTGTTCCGCACTGGTTTGTTTGCTAAAGCCCAAAGCATTCATACACAGCGTCAGAATTCCTGCTGTTTTGCGCATAAGGCACATCTCCGACTGTTGATTTTCTCAACATTTCTTTTCAGGTGAAACAGCGCACGCCTCTGCCGGGCGATTGTTCTGTTTCCTCAGTGTTTATAAGGGTACAAACCTTGAAGCCAAAAACACCTGGTGTGGGTTAACGACACGTTATACATGCGTCCCGAAATATAACACCATGGAAGAGAATTTGAACATTTTGTTTAAAGCTTAAAAAGTAAGCGACGCCATATCGCTGGCTGAAGCGATCAGCCGCGCAGGCCTAACGGCAGGAATGTTAAAAAGTTTTTACAGCCTTTAACATAAGGTGCGGGTTGATTGTGCAATAAATTTTTTTTTCAGGGCAGAGTGTCGTCCACCCGCTGCAACATCCACGGCCAGAACGGGTTGGAGGAGATACGCATCAGCATGTCGAGGCTGACAATCAGCACCGAACGCTCGCCGCGCGGTGTCAGGCGGCCAAAGCTGACGCCATACTCGTTGGGATGATCGGGATAGCGCCCGTACAGCGAATCACTGAACGGGAACGGCAGCGCGACGTGAGAAAGCGAGTAGATATCCGCCGGATAATCGATGCCCAGCGGCTGGATCTCTGTGCTGCTGCTGCCCGCCAGCGTACGGCGCGCGACGGCGGCGTTGTTGGTCGGGGAAGTGCTGGTGATAAGCGTAGTGGTGTAGCGACGTGGTGGCGCAGGCAGTAAATGCTCACTGGCATGCTGGGCGCTGCTGCGCATCAGCGGCGACAGCTGCAGCGACTGCTTAACATCAAACAGCACCAGCTCACTGCCATTGGCAGGCAGCTGGTTATACAGCGCGTTGATCACTGCCGGTGTGCTGACGGTAGCGTCCGCCACCGACTGGAAAGTGAGTACCGGCGGCAGGTGTTGCAGTGTGTTATCGCGTGAGTCGTCAATAATCTCTTTCTGCAGGGCGCGTGTCAGCAGCCAGGTCTGGCGTGCGGCTTTCACCGGGAACGAGTTGTATTTAAACGGATTAAATTCCGGCAGAATCCCCAGCCAGGCCGTGCGGGCAAAGGCAGGTAACAGCGATGGCAGGCCTGCCAGCCCGGCATAACGGGCATAGCCGCTGACGCCAATCATCGGTGAGATCAGCACCAGTCGCTGCGGTGCAGGAAGCTGCGGATCACTCAGCGCATCCAGCGCATATTTCAGCGCCAGTGCGCCGCCATTGGAAAACCCCATCAGATGCAGCGGCGTATCCGCTGGCGTCAGGCGACGCGCTTCCCGCACTGCCAGTCGGGTGGCCGCCATCCACTCTTCCCAGTCAACCCGCGTCAGCGCGCCAGGCACGGTGCCGTGGCCGGGCAGGCGGATGGCGACGGCGACAAATCCCTGCAGCTGGTAGTGCTGCGCGAAGTGCCGCAGGCTGTAAGGCGAATCGGTCAGACCATGCAACAGTACCACCGCGCCACGCGGCTGACCCTCTGGCAGCAGAATATAGGAGCGGTTCCAGTCGTGGGTGAAGCTGCCCGGGTAAACCGGACTCTTCGCGGCATAGCGGTTGAAGGTTTCCGGTTGCTGATCAGTGAGTTTATCGGTGACATGGGTCTTCACATCGGCAAACAGCTGGTTTTCGTGTTGCATCCAGCCTGCCCAGTCAGCTTTGTCCAGCTGACTTTCACTCATTTCGTCAGGCACCCAGGTGTGCCATAGCTCTAATGCCGGCCCCTGTTCCGTGACGGAGATACGGATCAACAGCAACACCGCCACTACCGCAACAAACAAAATCACAGCGCATTTTAGCCAGGTTTTTGTCTGTTGCAGCATCAGGTTAGCCCCTTTTGATGATCAGATTTTGAAGTAGCGGCGGTAAATGGTGCGAATGACGAAATATTCCACTGCGCCCAGCAGCAGAAACCACAGGCAAAACACCACGGTATACAGCTGGCCGATATCCTGAAAATGGAAGGTGGCCATCAGGGTTTTGGTGAGTTGAATACCAAACCACGGGGCAGGCAACAGCATGGCTGAGAAAAAGCCCAGCAGCAGGATGCCCATCGGCATCATCCAGGTTTCAAAAGTGCTTTTCATCTTATTTTAAGCAGGTTGGCAGACGTTAGTGGCTATTGTCAGCCAATATCGGCGCATATTCAATGCATGCGCTGCGCGGCATAAGCTGTTGATCTTATTTATGCTGCGGCGACAACGCTGATGGATTTTTATGCCGCCAGATTAGCAAACGTTAAAATGTATAGCCGATGCTATACTCAAATCCATGATTTTACTGTCTTTTTTATTTTAAAAACGCGTGGTAGCATGCGCTCACTTTTGAACAATTGAGCAATATTAACGACAACGGATAACCCGATCCGGCGTCAGTTAATCGGAATTTTATGAGCCTGTATGCCACTCTGATCCTTGCCTTTGCTATGTCGATGGATGCGTTTGCCGCCGCCATAGGCAAAGGTGCTGCACTGCACCGGCCAACGCTGAAAGAAGCGCTGCGCACCGGGCTGATTTTTGGCGTGATTGAAGCGCTGACGCCACTGATTGGCTGGGGTATTGGCCTGGCGGCCAGCAAATTTATTATGGCCTGGGATCACTGGATCGCGTTTGCGCTGCTGTTTATTCTCGGTGCCCGCATGGTGCGTGAAGGTCTGCGCCGCTCGGATGAAGGAGAAGCGCAGCCGCCGCATCGCCATGGTTTCCTGTTGCTGGTCACTACTGCGATTGCCACCAGCCTGGATGCGATGGCGGTGGGTGTCGGCCTGGCGTTTCTGCAGGTCAATATCGTGCTCACAGCCCTGACCATTGGTGCGGCAACCACCTTTATGGCAGCGTCCGGTATTCTGCTTGGCCGTTTCCTTGGCCCGATGATGGGCAAATGGGCGGAAGTGCTGGGTGGTGTGGTGCTGATTGGTATTGGCTGCAACATCCTGGTGGAGCATCTGGGACTGCTGAGCTGAGTCGGGTCCTCTCCCTCTTCTTACCGGGTGCATCCTGCACCCGGATATCTGATAAATCAATCACCTGCACTCTGACTGTGGTCAATTTTCTGCCGGAAAACCCTTTTTCGTTTAGCTTTTGTTTAAGTTTCTTTTTGCATACTCGAATGAGTTTTTGTGATCTACTTCAAAATTTATTGCATAAAAAAGCACCTGCTTGTATACTTTTTGTTGCGTAATTCAAAAAAAGTTTAACAGGTAGCCTTATGAAAAAGATTTTTAGCTATGTGTTCCGTGCATACGTAGAGACGTTCAAGCACGTACCACCTGGCGCACTGAACTAATTTGCCTCACCAGGGCAAAAAGAACCCTCGATAACCGCGGCCAGGGATCGGACCGATGGTTATCAAACTCCAGCTTCCTCTATTTTTCCATCGCAACAGATTGCCTGCCGCTGCGTATGCCGCTATGATTTTTGCCACAGGGTGATGGCGTTCCACCTTACCCAACCGCCTGCTGATATCTTCAGCGGCTGATGACGCCTGACAACCATAATCCTCTCCGGGGAGTCGTGTGTTTGTCAGGAGATCAGCAACTGTACGCCTTCCTGTCTTACCCGCTTCCCTGAGCAACTGCAAAATTTTAGGGGCTGTTCCTGATGGTAAAATCGATGCTTGCGGTAATGATCGGCGGTGCGCTGGGCTGTGCGCTGCGCTGGATTATCTCTTTACGTTTCAACGCGCTGTTTCCCAATCTGCCGCCGGGCACACTGATCGTCAATCTGGTGGGTGGCTTTATTATCGGTGTCGCGCTGGCTTATTTCCTGAAGAATCCGCATCTTGATCCAATGTGGAAGCTGTTGATTGTCACGGGTCTGTGTGGCGGTTTAACCACCTTCTCGACGTTCTCGGCGGAAATTGTGGTGCTCCTGCAGAGCGGCAACTATCTGTGGGCGATGACCAGTGTGATGACCCATGTTATCGGTTCACTGCTGATGACCTTTGCCGGATTTGCACTGGTGAATGTGCTGGGGTGAGTACGGTAGTGGATAACTGCTCCCTCCTGTTGTGACATATTATAGACATCGGCTATTCCTCCATGTTGTAACCGCATGGAGGAACTGAATGTAAATCTGCACTCAATCGCGTAAAAATTGTACGCACCGGATTGTTTCGTGTCGTTATCATCTTTATATTGTTCATCGTTTATCACCGTCATGTTTAAGGGAAAGAATATGAGTGGGGCGGATTCAAGTTCGAAGTGCAACGCTAAGCCGCCTGTCTTAACTCTGCAAAGACCACTGAAGGCTGCCGGAAC